>JAUWQL010000130.1 GCA_030611105.1 Bacteroidales bacterium | reverse complement strand
ACGCGACTTAAAATAAGCCATTTTAAGAAATATAAATTTATAGAAATTATTGAACAAGCATTTTTTAATCATGTCTTAAAAAGGCTTATATTTGGTTGAATATTATCTTAAATTGGTGGTTTTTAGACAAACTGCCGTTAGCAGTAATATTTATTTTTGGGAATATGGTAAAATTTAGAATTTTAGCTTTAATGATTGTTTTTATTTCATGTAATAATGAAAATTTAAAATTGAATGCAATTACATCTGAATCTTTTGAATTAAAGAGGGAAATATCATCTTATATTGAAAAGAGATATCCTGCAAAATTGGTTAATGACTCTATCATAAAACTAACTGATAATACTGGTGGTATTGAAATACATAAATTCTTTAATTCAGATAACGAATTAGAAAAAACAATCTATTATGATAGTTATGGAAAGTTATATTCGATACGTAAAGTATTGACAAATGTATTTAATAAATATGTTGGAACTGAAACTTTTGACTCCAGTAATGTATTATTGTCAAAAGAGAAAGTTGTTCAATCAACTGATAATTTTCTTGTGATAAATAGTATTAATTACAAAGAAAATACAACCACGACATCTGAAATGACATATGACTCTAATAAATTAAATACATCAATTAAAAGTGTATTAAACGACTCATCTTTTGTGTATTGGGAATATTTTAGAGATAATGATGGTTTCTTAATAAAAACAGAAACAACTTTTAAATACGGTTCTACTATTAATAATTCAACAAAAGAAAATAAATACTTGCAATTTGACAATCAAGGTAATTGGATAAAACGGATGGACTATGTGAAGAATGATGATGAGATTTATATTTATGAAAGAACTATTACTTATAGAACAAAATAAATACAACTGCTAACAACTAAGTATTCGGATGGTGCGTAGCACCAAATCTGAATACAGTGTTGACGAAACCGGTGTTGAAAAAATCACTAAGGCAATACCACTTGTAAATCCTACAATTAAAGGATGTGGAAAGTATTTCAATAAGGCTCCTAATTTCAATAATCCAAATATAATTAATATCACTCCCGCTAAAACAGTTGAAATTATAAGACCATCAATACCGTATTTTTCAACTACACCATATACAATAATTATAAAAGCTCCTGTTGGACCACCTATTTGTACTCTGCTTCCTCCTAAAAATGAAATTAGGAAACCTGCAACTATTGCTGTTATCAGTCCTTTTTCTGGCGATACTCCCGACGCAACAGCAAATGCTATACCTAGCGGTAATGCAACAATCCCAACAACAATTCCTGCTAATATATCAGTGGATATTTGCTTTTTATTAAGCCCTGTTTTAATTAAACTGAAAAATTTAGGTCTAAATATATTTTTCATGTATATCTTGAGTCGTTTTATAATCTCATGTACTACTTGCGCTCACTGAATAATAAATCACATATGTACAGAAGTATAAAAATTGAGCGTTTGGATTGCAAATATAACTTTATATATGATTTGTTTAAAATGATTAAGACTGTTGTTAATCATATTTAGTTTTTGCAAGTACTATTTAATACAAGACTTAAAGTTCTATAATAAATGATGTTTTATTGTCCTCATTTAAAGAGGCTTCAATACTTCCACCATGTAATCTGATAATTTGTTTTGCAAGGCTTAGACCAATACCTGAACCATTTGTTTTGGTGGTAAAGAATGGAACAAATATTTTATTTTGAATATCATCGACAATGCCGCAACCATTATCTGATATTACTAAAACAATTTTTTTATTATCATTTTTAAATGCTTTTAATTCGATAATACCTACATTAGTATGGATTGCATCAAAGGCATTTTTAATTAAATTGATGAAAATTTGTTCGATATATTTTTTATCGGCGTTAACATCTAAATCAAATGGTTTTATATTAATATTAAGTGTGATTTTTTTTTCTTCTAATTTTTTTTTCATTAATAATTCTAGATTGTAGTAGAGTTCTGCAATCTTAAATTTTTCGATATGTAGTTTCTTTTGTGTTGAGATATTTTTGTAATTATTTACAAATCTGGTTAATCCTTCACCTCGTTGTGAAATTATATGTAAACCATCGTGAGTTTTTTTCAAAATATCGTCGGTTATTTCATTTGCCGAAATGGTATTTTGGGTTTTATCTTGAAGCAATTTTTCTATTGAATTTGCTAGAGATGTTATAGGTGATACTGTATTGTTTATTTCGTGAGTTAAAACTAGTATAAGTTTTTGCCACGAATCAAGTTCTTTTTCATCAAGTTCAGATTGTATATCCTGAAAAGAAATTATCTTAAATGCGTTCTTTTTTTGTTTTATTTCTGTTATTCTAACCGATAAGGGAATTGTTTTGTTATCTGATTTTATATTTATTAGTTTTTCTGTACCTGCCGAACTTTGATTAATAAGATTATAAAAAGCAGGGTGGCTTTCCTTTAAAGTTTCAAGTAGGCTTATTGGTTTAAGATTTAATAATCGCAATGCAGTTTTATTGATAATATCAATTTTAGTATTGTTGCGAACAGTTATTATTCCTGTTTGTGCATTTTGAATTACTGTTTTAAAATACGATTGCTGAATTTCAATTAACTCTCGTGTATCGAAAAGTTGTTTCCTAATAAAATTAATTTCATCTCTGAACTTTGCTGTGATATTAGGGAATGCTTTATCGTGAAAAGCAAACGAAACATCATTGGTTTTTAAATTTGAAAAGAATTCAAAAATATCTCTGTTGAATTTATTAATATATCTAAATAGAAGGGTTATTTGCAGAATTAGAAGTATTAAAATGGATATGTTTGTAAATAGTCGTTCAGGGTTTAGTAAAAATGGTAAAAAGGCAAAACATGTTGCTAAAAGTAAAGCAATCCTAATTATTATATTGATATAAAATTTCTTACTTATCATAACTTGTATTTATTTATTTTATTATGAAGGGTTTGGCGAGTAAGCCCTAATTCCTTTGCTGCATCAATAATTTTTCCTGAATTATTTTTTAATGCACGTTGTATTGCAGTTTTCTCTATTTCTTCGAATTTTAGTGGCCAATTATCGCTCTTGTTATTTATGGATTCCTGCTTTAGCATTAAATCTGCAGCTTGCAAAATATTACTAGAACATAGAATTACAGCTTTCTCAATGCTGTGTTTTAATTCACGAATATTACCAGGCCAATTGTAATTTAACAGTGTTTCAATTGCTGTTTTGCTAAACTTTAACAATGGTTTTTCATATTTAGAACTAAAAAATCGAAGATAATGCTCGGCGATAAGTATTGCATCGTTTTCTCTTTCTCTTAAAGCAGGTAAATCAATTTGAATAGTGTTTATTCTATAAAAGAGATCTTCTCGAAATAATCCATGATTAATTAATTCTGTAAGATTTTTATTTGTAGCACAGATAAGTCTAATATTAATTTTAACAGGATTATTAGCTCCTACAGGTGTTATTTCTTTATTTTGAATAGCGGTAAGTAATTTCGATTGCAAAGAGATCGGAATATTACCAATTTCATCGAGAAAGAGTGTTCCTCCGTTGGCAATTTCGAACCTGCCAATGCGTTCATCTTTTGCATCAGTAAAAGCTCCTTTTTTGTGTCCGAACAATTCGCTTTCGAAAAGCGATTCAGATAATGTACCTAAATCGACAGTAATTAAAGGATTATTTTTACGATCCGATTTGCGATGAATTTCCTTGGCTATTAATTCTTTACCTGTTCCATTTTCGCCCAGGATTAATATATTTGCATCGGTATTAGATACTTTGTCAATTACTGATAAAACACTGTTAATTGCAGCAGAAGTTCCCAGAATTTTTTCCGATTTATTGAGTTCTTCGCTCAAGTTCTGCTTATCCTTATTTAATTTATTTATTTCTATTTGCGATGATCTTATTTTTAGAGCAGATTTCAATGTTGTTATTAGCTTTTCGTTATTCCAAGGTTTCGATATAAAATCTGTAGCGCCTTCTTTTAATGCTTTAACAGCAATATCAACATCGCCATAGGCCGTTATCATTACAACAATAGCTTGTTTATCAATTTTCAGGATTTCGTTTAGCCAGTAAATGCCTTCGTTTCCAGAATTTATTCCCGCCGAGAAGTTCATATCTAAAAGAACAACATCATAGTTCTCTTTCTGGAAAGAAGATATGATTAAATTGGGATTAGAAATCGTATCCACTTTTTCAAAATCATTTTCTAACAGAATAGAAAGTGATTTTAAAATATTTTTATCGTCGTCGGCAATTAATAATTTTACTTTTTTTTGCATCTTAGTAATTAATTGTACGGTTTTGTAAAAGAAATTTATATAAATGTAAAAATATTTTACATTTTATAAAAATCTAAGTTGAAATTAAAGTATTAAAATGCAGTAATTCAGAGGGTTGGTATTTTTGGTATTCATCTTGAATAAAGAAGAGTAATATAAACTTAAAATTAAAACAAATGTTACGAAATTTCTTTAAAGTATCAATTCGAAATTTAACACGGAATAAAACGTATTCAATTATAAATATTCTGGGTTTATCGATTGGTATGGCCTGTAGTATAATCATATTCTTGTTTATTTTCGATGAATTAAGTTATGATAAATTCAACAAAAAAGCCGATCAAATTTATAGAGTAGGTATTGATGCAGAAATGCAAGGAAGTCGAATGAAGGGTTTTATCACGGGAGCTCCTGTTGGTAGAACATTTGTAACAGAAATACCGGAAGTGAAAAATTCTACCAGAATTATAAAAGATCCAATGGGGCAGGATGAAGCGGTTGTAAAATACGGTGATAAGAAGTTTGTTGAAGAAAATATCTTTTTCGTTGATAGTTCGTTTTTTAATATTTTTGATGTAGAGTTTGTTGAGGGGTACCCCAAAAGCATTCTAAATAATCCTAACCAGGTTGTTATCACTGAAAGTATAGCTAAAAAGTATTTTAATGATCAAAATCCTGTAGGAAAATTATTAAACATTTTGGGAAAAGAATACCTTATTCAGGCAGTAGTAAAAGATTGCCCATCTAACTCTCATTTTCACTATAAAATATTGGCATCACTGGTATCACTGCCTATAGCGGAAAGTCAAGGATGGATAATTAATAATAATTTGTATACCTATTTATTACTTGAAAAAGGGGTGGATACTAAACAGATAAAAAATAAAATGCTTGAAGTTGCTTTTAAATATATTGAGCCCGAGCTACAGAATATATTTGGTGTCAGCATAGAGCAATTTAAAAATGCTGGTAATACTTATGATTATATTCTTCAACCTTTGACCGATATACATCTAAAATCTCATACAGATTCTGAGATTGAAGCAAATTCAAGTATAGTGTATGTTTATATTTTTTCAATAATAGCAGCCTTTATTTTATTTATTGCAATTATCAATTTTATGAACTTGTCAACTGCCCGATCTGCTACCAGGGCAAAGGAAGTTGGTTTGAGAAAAGTGATTGGAGCCCAACGAAGAAACCTGTTTTATCAGTTCCTTTTTGAATCGATTATCATGAGTTTAATTTCATTAATTGTTGCAATGGTTATAACAGAATCGGTACTAGGAGTATTTAACAGTTTTATATTAAAAGATTTATCCATTGGTTATTTGTCAAATTTTTATGTTTTACCATCATTATTGTTGTTAGCTATTGTTGTTGGAGTTATTTCCGGATTATACTCAGCAAGTTATTTATCATCATCAAAAATACTAAATGTATTAAAAGGAAAAGTTTTATCAGGAGGTAATAACAGTTGGTTCAGAAGTGCATTGGTCATATTTCAATTCTCTATTTCAATAACCTTGTTCATATGTACATTTGTAATTTATAGTCAGTTAAATTTACTTCGAAACAAAGATATTGGCTTTAATAAGAAAAATATTGTTGTAATTGAGAAGTCAAATGCTTTAGGAGAATCCATGGAGTCTTTTAAACATGAATTAGAGTCAAATCCGTTTGTAAAAAGTGTAACTGCATCAAGTACATTACCTGCACGTGGGTTTGGAAACTTGCCTCTTACCGTTGAAGGCGAGAAAGATAATAAATCATATGTACCATGCGTGATATCTGTTGATCCTGATTTTGCTAAAACTTATCAACTAACAATAAAAGAAGGTAGGTTTTTTTCAGATGATTTTGCATCAGATACTTTTGCTGTAGTTTTAAATGAATCAGCTGTTAAGAAATTTGGATTACAGGAGCCTGTCGTAGGAAAAAGATTGATAACATCAATCTATGGACAAACCTACCATTGGGAAATAATAGGTGTTGTAAAGAACTTTAATTTTAAGTCTTTACATCAGGATGTTAATCCTTTAGTATTGGCAAGCCCATTTATAAGGGGAACAAATCTTATTTCTGTAAAATTGAAAGATGGAATTAGCAAAGAGTCATTGGATTTTATACAGGAAAAGTGGAATAAATTCGTATTGGATACGCCTTTGGATTATTCCATCATGGAAGATGATTTTGATAATATGCATAAAGAAGAGTTTAGAACAGGAGATGTTTTCATTATCTTTTCTATTTTAGCCATATTTATTGCTTGTTTGGGCTTGTTTGGATTGGCATCTTTTATGGCAGAAAATAAAACAAAAGAAATTGGTATTCGAAAAGCCATGGGCGCATCAACATTTATAATTGTTGAGACATTATTAACTCAATTTACGAAATGGGTGCTTTGGGCAAATATTATTGCATGGCCAATTGCATATATGTTTATGAATAAATGGTTGGAGAATTTTGCTTATCGAGTAAATATTGAATGGTGGATTTTTATTGCTTCTGGAATTCTAGGATTATTAATAGCTGTATTAACAGTAAGTTTTCGAGCAATTAAGGCAGCAAGAGCAAATCCAGTTAACAGCTTGAGGTACGAGTAGAGATATTTTGTGTCTAATCGCAAATTTGGCTCAGGGCAAACATGATAAGTAAGTGTTTCAAAATCCCTTACGTTTCATATGTCCCTTTAACGTACCTCTTCAAAATTATTTATACTTTTATAAAAAATAATACGTAAATATTATGAAAAAAACATTAAAAAGATTAACCCTTTTAGTATTAACTTCAATACTTCTGTTATCTGGATGTCAGTTTTTGAAACCCATTAATGGTTCGGAGAACATCATAGAAACAGAATATGTCTTTAAGGACTTCAATACAGTAGATATAAGCCATTCTTTCACCACAGAAATAATGCAATCGGATGAATATAAAGTTATAATAAAATACAATGGTAATTTAAAGGAATATCTTGATATCGTCAATCATGACGAAACTTTAAAAATTGGACTCTTGGAAAGACACTACTACAAAAACACAAAACTATCAGCTAAAATTTATTTGCCTGATATTAAAAGAATTGAAGCAAGTGGAGCTAGCTCGATAAATATTCCGAAATTCAGCACTAATAATATGGAAATAGAATTATCTGGGGCATCTGATTTATATGGCAGATTGAACCTTATCAATAATTTGACCATTGAAGCTTCTGGTGCTTCAGATATTGATTTAGAAGGGAGTGCTCAAAATGCAAACTTATATTTTTCAGGTGCTTCTGAATTAATAGGGAAAAATATGATTATTGATAATAAGTTAAATATTGATTGTTCGGGAGCAAGCATAATAAAATTAACCGCAAATGGAGAGATAAGTATAGAATTAAGCGGAGCAAGTACGTTTAATAATTATGGAAACGGAACGATAGTAAAGAGTGAAGTTTCAGGAACATCTTCAATAAACAAAAAACAAAGCCCATAACAAAAGCTATAAGTAATAGCCTCAAAAAGCCAACGCTCAACGCAAGCTACTTTATTTACTTTTATTAGATGTTTAATTATAAATAGAAAAATCATGTTAAAAAAATTTATTATTACCTCACTCCGTTATTTAGGGAAAAATTTCTTATTTGTTGGAATTAATATCTTGGGATTGGCAATTGCTTTAGCCTTGTGTATCACAGCTTATTTAAATAATAAGTATGATATGGATTGGGATAAAACCCACGCAAATTATGAAAATATTTATAAAATAAATATTACCAGAGAAATTCAAGATAGGCAACAAGAATATGGTATTACCCCTATTGCCCTTGCACCATTATTGGAACAGGATTTAGCAGGTGTTGAGGAAGTTACCAGATATAGAAATTCATATTCTCCTGTTAAGTTTGGTGATAAGATCTTTAGCAAAAGAATAGCTTATGTAGATCCTAATTTTCTTAAAGTTTTTACTTTAAATATTATTAAAGGAAACAAGAATGCATTAGCCGAAAAAGGGAATATCTTGATAAATGAGCGAATTGCTAATGTGTATTTTGGAGAAGAAGATCCATTAGGTAAGGTAATTTCAATTGTAAATGATAAGAATCATGAAACGACTTTTATAGTTGCTGGAATTTATAAGAATTTACCTCAAAACAGTAGTTTTCGATGCGAGCTTTTAACTCAATTAGAAAATTTTGAGGATATGTGGGAGATTGAAGCTGAAAAATGGGATAGTTGGGTAGGGGCAACTTATTTATTAGTTAGGAATGAAAATAATATACCAAAGATTAATGAGCAGCTTAAAAAATATATTGCCATTCAGAATGATATTAGAGAAGATTGGATCATTACAAGTTTTTTACAAAAACATTAAAGCAGTCAGCTGACGACTTTGATGTTTGGTCAAATTGGCAAAGAAGTAGTCTGCATCCTGCGGGTGTTGTAGGACCACCAATTATGGCAATTTTTATTTTAATAATTGCTGCATTTAATTTTATGAACTCTTCTATTTCGTTTGCAGGAAAGCGATTAAAAGAAATTGGATTAAGAAAAGTATTTGGAGGTCTTCGAAAGCACATAGTAATCCAATTCTTAAGCGAAAATTTAATGATTAGTTTTATTGCTATTGTTTTTGGCATATTTATTTCGGGTTTCTTAGCACCTGCATATGGAAGTATGTGGCAGGGACTGGAACTCGTATTTAGCTTTACCAAAGATACAACTTTAATAGTTTTTGTTATTATATTATGGCTTTTTACGGCTTTATTAGCAGGGGCATATCCTGCGTTTTATATAAGTAAATTTAATCCTATTAAGATTTTTAGAGAAAAATTAAAACTTAAGAATAAGAACCTGCTTTCTAGATTTCTATTGTGGTTTCAGTTTTTTACTTCGGTTATGACATTAGTTATAGGAGTTATCTTTGCTCAAAATGGAGTATTCCAGAATAATGTAGATCTAGGATATGACAAAGAGAACTTAATTATTTTAAGCATGCATAATAATAATGACTATAAACCTTTTGAGCAAGTAGTAAAAACTAATCCAAAAATTGAGATGTATGCTGGAACCAATTACCATATTGGTTATGGAAATTATGATAGATCTATAAAATATCTCGAAGAGCAAATAGAAACAAATATTATGCATATTGGATATGATTATTTGCCTGCAATGAAGGTTAAAGTAAATGATGGAAGAGGCTTTAATCTTGAAAACCAAAGTGGAGATTTTGCTGAAAATAGTGTTGTGGTGAATGAGAAATTTGTGAAGGATTTTGATTTAAAGAATCCTGTAGGAAAAACTGTATACATGGACGATACATTAGCATTACAAATAATAGGTGTTTCAAATGATGTATACTTATATGGTGCTTGGGCGCCAGTTGATCCATTAATATACCGTTTAGCACAAGAAGAAGATTTTGGAAGAATAGTGATCAGAACAGCATCTCAAAATTTATCTGAAGTAAATGAAATATTAAAAAAGGAATGGGCAGAATTGTTTCCTAATTATCCATACGAAGGACAATATCAGGAGGAATTACTTGAACAAGTAACAGAAGTAAATAATAATATTAAAATTATGTTCACATTTTTAGCAGTTTGCGCATTATTCTTATCGGTTATTGGACTTTATACATTAGTTAGTTTAAGTGTATTGAACAGAACTAAAGAAGTTGGAATTAGAAAGGTACACGGTGCGTCAGTTAAACAGATTATGCTAATAATTTCAAAACCATTTACAATATTAATCCTTGCAGCAATAGTTTTTGGATCGGTTGGAGGTTATTTCCTCGCAATGATGCTATTGGGGAGTATCTATAAAATGCATATGACTCCAAATGCTATCAGTTTTATTATACCAATATTAGTTATAGTATTAACATCAATTATAACAATTATCTGGAGAGTATATAAAGCAGCTTCCCAAAATCCTGCAAACTCATTAAGATACGAATAAAAGAAAATGAGGGTGTCCAAGAACGGATACCCTTTTTTCATTTAAAAAAGACTGAGTTTGTTAAATATAGAATCCTCGCCCCTACAGCCTAAACAACTAAGTATTCGGATGGTGCGCAGCACCAAATCTGAATGCAGTGTTGACGAAACCGGTGTTGAAAAAAGCTACTATGGGTAATGATTAGTTTTAGAATGGAGTAAAACACTTTTT
>JAUWQL010000169.1 GCA_030611105.1 Bacteroidales bacterium | reverse complement strand
ACGCGACTTAAAATAAGCCATTTTAAGAAATATAAATTTATAGAAATTATTGAACAAGCATTTTTTAATCATGTCTTAAAAAGGCTTATATTTGGTTGAATATTATCTTAAATTGGTGGTTTTTAGACAAACTGCCGTTATAGGTAAGGCGAAAACAGAATTCCACTAAGTTAATCTCATTTCGTTATTGTAACAGTTGTATTTTAAAAGCTCACTTTTTGATAGAGAAGTTTCTTTATAGATAGGTATTATTATTATTGATAAAAATAAATTTATTTGCCCTCGCTCTTTTGCACTAACGTGCAATTAAAAAGTATCCCTTGAGTATTAAACACATTTGTTTCGTTTCACTTCACAAAAAAGTTTAATTAATTTTTCCTTAATATTTTAATTAGTGATCTTTTTTTTCCTATTTTAAGTATTACAATCTTCGATTTGCTTTATGACCCAATATTAGTGCCAGTTATTAAGTTTATTTATTTCTTCAATATCAGAAAATGGCAATGTTAAAGTTGAAAAATTTATTTTCCCTTCATTGGTTTTTGTAAGGTTATAATAAGCAACAATTTCATTATCTTTAGTTTTAAAACTCCCAGCTAATTCTTTAAAGAACCTACTAGCATTATCTATGTTTATTGCGTGTTTTGAAAAGATTAATTTTTCAAATTCAAGTATTATGCATCCCAAGTTATTAATTTGCTCTACTAAATCAATATCTCCGTCTATTTTCAAAAAATCTTCAGTAACAATTTTTCCAAATAGTTTTGACTCTTTTAAAAGTCTTGATGTTTTAACGAACAATTTTATATCACCAATCATATTATTAGGAATGACAGCTTCTTCTCTTAGTCTATAGGTCACCCTTTTTAGTGGAAAACCTAAATGCAATGAATAATTTCGAAGCTTTGATAAAAAACGATACTCAAAATTATTGTCAAAATATTTATTAGTTTGTAATTTATATTCCTTTGCTTCGTTTGATTTTTTTCCAAATTGTCTTTTAATATGAGTTTCTGCATTGTCAATATAAAATTTGAAAGCTGACAAAATGTTTATTACATATTGGTTAAGTCCCATTAAATTTACAGCGGAATTTAGGCTTTCAATACTAAGATTTTGAGATGGAATATTTGATAACTTTTTAATTAATCGATTGAAATCTTTTAGGTTTTGATCAAAATAAACAAAGATTAAGAAATGACTATAGTAATCAGAAATGATATTAATATTATTCTTAATTTCAACAAACTCATTTTCTGTGATTTCCTTAAATGGTTCAAAGCTTCTATTCTCAAAAGTGCATAAAAAGTATTTCATTTTGCAGTGATTTATTTGGCGGAGCTTATTTCTTGCAAAAACTTAACATAAACGTCTAAATCCCTTATGTTTTATGATGTATTGTTGTGTGTTGTGGCGATTTATTATTCTCTCCAAATTTCAATTCTACCTTCATTAATTGTAAAAAATGTTTTTAAATCATCGGTTAAATATTCTTTTCTAAAGTCAATCTTTGGACTTATATATTTATTTTGTAATAATTGTGTTAAAATCATGATGAAATTGAGTAATATTTTGCTTTGGTCTATTAATATTTCTTCTTTATTAAACTTTGAAATTGGATAATAGATTCCCAAATTTTCCGCCCAGTCTCTTTTATTCTTAGTAATTACATGCAATTCATCTTTTGTATAATATGTTTCACCTTTAATTAGAGGACAATGCACTGCAAAAGGTTTGTCTTTCGGTTGTGTTAGAATAAAACCATGGTCTAAACAGAAAATATGTGATGGATATTGCAGCTGCTCTTCTTTATTTTTAAATTTAAACCAATTGGTTACTGTGTTAAAGTTATTTGTAGAGCTCTGATACGCAAAAACTAGTCCTAATGGAGGCGATGTCTTTTTATTTTGCCATAATATCGTATCATCGCTAATTTTCTCAATTGGTTCAACAGGATTAACCCTAAATGAATCCTTAATATAGTCAAGGTTATTTGCAGCTTTTATATTATCAATCGCTAATTTAGCTTGAGTTATATTTAACGTTGTTTTCACTTCTATTACTGCATAAACTAAGTCTACAGGAAATAGATGAACATTAGATAAAGTAAAAATTTCAGGATAATTATGATTATCATAAATAATTATATCACATTGTTTACTTTGATTTCCGTTTTTATCAATTAAAATACCTGTACTAACTCCATATCTTTTGGGTATAAACTTTCTAATTAATTCCCGAATTGCAGCTTCATTTCCTTCTCCCTTTAATCCATTGTGTCCAAATATTTCATTAATAAACTCAATCTCAGATTGAATTTGATTATAAATTCCTTGATAGTATTTTGTTATTATACTCATTACTTTCAGTTAATTACGTAAGCCATTACATACTTACAAATAGAAGTTATATATATTCCACCGATATGATTATGTAAACCTACTATTTTTCAATAAAACCATCAAACAAACTTGTTAATTACTTATTTACCGTTTGCACTTTCAATTTTATCGTTTGTGCACATAATTTAAATTTCCAAAAACTTAAATTTCCCACATCTTCTCATTTTATACACTTCTTTCCTCAAAAAAAATTAAATTTATACTTTCTAAAGAAAATTAAGATTAATGAGTTTATTTCAGACCTCCGTAGTTAAAAAGTACCTAAGCGAACTAAGCCTAGAACTAATTGATAAAAAATATAACGAGTTTCAAACCTATTTTGGAAATGCAGAAAGGCAAGAAAACATTCGAAATTCAAAAGAAGAAGAATATCAGAGTGGTTTTATCAATGCATTATTTGTAAATATTCTTGGTTACACATTAAATCCCGAACCAAACTTTAATATTGTACTTGAAAAGAAGAACGTTGACGACAGTAAAAAAGCGGATGGTGCAATTCTTAAGGAAAATGAAGTTATTGCAGTAATCGAGCTAAAATCGACTCAAACAACTGACCTTGATACAGTCGAAACACAAGCATTTGGATATAAAAATCACAATCCAAAATGTCAATATATAATTACTTCCAACTTCGAAAAAATCCGACTGTACATTCAGAATGCAATCGACCATCTTGAATTTGATTTATTCAACCTTTCAAGAGAAGATTTTGCATTACTCTGGTTATGTTTTGTAAAGGATAACGTCCTACAAGATATTCCACTTAAAATTAAGGAATCATCAGTTTTACAAGAAGAGAATGTAACAAAGCAACTGTATAAAGATTATTCTAAGTTCAGAAAGGAAATCTTTGAAAATATTGTAAAGAATAATCCCGAGTTTGATAAGTTGGTTCTTTTCAAGAAAACTCAAAAACTATTGGATAGATTTTTATTCATATTCTTTGCCGAAGACAGGCTTTTGCTTCCGCCAAATTCCATAAGTGAAATTGTAAAGCAATGGACAACTTTAAAAGAAGATTTAGACGAATATATACCACTTTACGAACGGTTCAAGAAATATTTTGGTTATCTGAACACAGGTTTCAAAGGCAAGAAATATGATATTTTTGCATACAATGGTGGTTTGTTTTTGCCCGATGATATTTTAGATAACATCAAAATTGACGATGAAGTTTTACATTATAATACAGTGCAATTAAGTACTTACGATTTCGAAACAGATGTAGATGTAAATATCTTAGGTCATATTTTCGAACATTCATTAAGCGAAATTGAAAATGTTCAGGCTGAAATAGCAGGAGAACAAGTTGACCAACAAAAGACAAAACGGAAAAAAGACGGAATTTTTTATACTCCAAAATACATCACCAAGTATATTGTTGAAAATTCAGTTGGGAAACTTTGCGATGAAAAACGAAATGAGTTTGGAATAATTGACGAAGAATATGCAAAAGGAAGAAAAAACCGCAAGAAAGATATTGTACGTGCTTTAGATGATAAACTAACTGCTTATAGTGATTGGTTAATAGAAATTACAATTCTTGACCCAGCTTGTGGCTCAGGAGCATTTTTAAATCAAGCATTAGAGTTTTTAATTCAGGAACATAAAAAAATCGATGAATTAAAAGCTCAATTATTGGGTGGTTCAATTGTATTTCCTGATATCGAAGCAAAAATTCTTGAAAAGAACATTTATGGAGTTGACTTAAACGAAGAATCTGTTGAGATTGCAAAACTTTCTCTTTGGTTACGTACAGCACAAAAAGGACGAAAACTCACAACCTTAAGTAATCATATTAAATGTGGGAATTCATTAATCGATGACCCTGAAATCGCAGGCGAAAAAGCGTTTAATTGGCAAAATGAGTTTCCTCAGGTTTTTACTAAGGGAGGGTTTGATGTTGTAATTGGTAATCCTCCTTATGTGAGAGTTCAAAATTTAAATTACGCCGAAATTGATTACTATAAAGAAAATTATCTTACTGCACATAAACGTATTGATATATCACTTTTGTTTTTCGAGAAAGGACTAAAAATCGTCAAAGATTCTGGTTTATT
The DNA here is from genome assembly GCA_030611105.1 of Bacteroidales bacterium. Lineage (GTDB taxonomy): Bacteria > Bacteroidota > Bacteroidia > Bacteroidales > UBA12077 > UBA12077. Next base: position 3,201 of record JAUWQL010000169.1, on the reverse strand, counting down.
AGCATATATTTCTACAATACAATTTTTAAATGCTGAATACGGTAGAAAATTTCGTGAGTTTTTATTAACCAAACAAATTGTAGAATTTATAGATTATAATGGTTTGCCCGTATTCGAGGGAGCAACTACATATCCTGGTATATTATTTTTGAAGAATTCAATGCCTAATAAATTCAAATATAGTCAATTAACAAAGGTTGGTCCTGAACAACTCTACGCAAATGATCAATCAAAAACAGAACTCATTATTAATCCAATAGATTTAACAGATGAAGTTTGGGTATTATCAAGCAAAAATAAAAAAGAAGTTTTAAATAAAATCCAAAAAGATTGCATTAGATTGAAAGAAATAGCCAATCCATGTACTGGACTTACATCAGGTTCTGATTCAGTATTTATTTTGACAGAGGAAGAAGTTAAAACAAGTGGAATTGAGAAAGATATAATCTTACCTGTGGTTAGGGGAAGAAACTTATTAAGAGGATATGTTAGTGATAAGTTAGATTATGTATTGTATCCTTATGAGTTGATAGATAACAAAACAGAGTTGATTTCTGAACACAAATTAAAATCATCTTATCCTAATGCATATTCATATCTTCTTCTGAATAAAGACACATTGATTGGTCGTAAAGATTCACGTAAAGATTTATCAAATCAAACAGATTGGTATAAACTGATTAGAAAAGGAAAACTCGATTTATTTAAATCTAAGAAAATACTAACACCTGGTATTAGTAAGAATAATCGTTTTGCAATCGACACAAAAGGAATGACATATTTATGTGGAGGAGCTGGAGTATTTGGACTTGTGCAGGAAAAACTGGATAATGATGTTCTTTTGGCGATATTGAATTCAAAGGTTGTAGAATTTTTTATGCATTCAATAAGCACTAAAAAACAAGGAAGCTACTATTCATACTTAAATAGATTTTTAGAAGAAATACCAATTCCTATACACATAGATGAAAAGATAAAAGAATACTCTATAAAATATCAAGACAATCAATATAAACTTGTTCAATTATCGGATAAATTTATCGATTACATGATGCATAACGTAAAAGGCGTTGTGTTGACAGGGAGGTTACATTCTTGGTACAAGTTAAAGTTTGGAGAATTTATTTCAGAACTCAACAAAGCCATAAAAAAAGGTAATGGAGAGAAATTATCTAAAATGGATGAAATGGAATGGATGGAAGTTTTTGAATCAAAAAAAGCTGAAGCACAAACCCTTAAATTTGAGATTAACAAAACCGATAAAGAAATTGACCAAATTGTTTATGAACTGTATAGTTTAACAGAAGAAGAAATTAAAATTATAGAAGAAAAGCATTAAAATATAATTGAAGAACATTTATTGAAACATGCATTTTTCTGCCAAGATGTCCATTTTAACATCTAAGGAGTCTATTTTAACATCTAAGGAATACAATATGACTGCCAAGATGTCCATTTTGACACCTAAGATGCCCATATTACTAACTAAGGAATGTATTTTACCTTCTAAGGAACACATTTTATCCTCTAAGGAGTGATTTTTATAAAAAAACTGTAAAAATAACAAAGCTTAAATCAGAATATTGTAAATTACATTATTATTAACTAATAAATTTAAAACTTATGAGTACAAATCTTTTAACATCAGAATCAAAATTTTTAGAACGGGCAAGAATTGCATTAACAAATGCAGAATCCCATACAGAAATTAAACCATTAATATCTGAATTCGGAATGGATGAAACCAAAATTTCTGAAGGTTGGACAATTTTCAACAAAGCTGAAGCAAGTTTAAACACAAGCAAACAGGAAGATATCGAAAAAAAAGTTTCCTCAAACTCTTACAAATTAACTTTCGAAGAATTTTTAGGCTTATTTAAAAGACATAGAAACCAATCTTTGATTTTCTTCAAAAAACATCCCGACTTCTTAGTTAAATTAGGTATAAAAGGTAGCTTTCCTAATCAGTACAACAAAATTTTCGACAATGCCAAACACTTTTATAGTGCCATACAAAAACATTCCGACATACAAGAAAAACTATTACTTTGTAAAATCACACCCGAAACAGTAACAGATTGTTTAGCAAAACGAGAAAATGTAATGTCATTACGTGCCACTTTCGATAAAGAATCAGGAGAAGCACAAGACGCAACAGTACAAAAAAATCTGAATCTGATAGAACTAAAAGAATGGATTGAAGATTTTGATATCATTGCTAAAATTGCCTTATATGACAACCCTCAATTATTAGAATCACTTGGCATATTTGTTCGCAGTTAGCCAACCCTAATACAAACACATTGGTAAGCCCACACTGTCCAAACCGCAGCCAAAGGCTTACCAAAAAGTTTGTAACCAGCCCAGTTTTGCACTGTCGTGCAATAAGTATTTCCCTCCTTAAATAAATTTATTTGTGCTTCGTGGATAACTTAACAACTACCTTGACAAGTAAGGAAGTTCTAACCGCCCAACCTATAACAGCTGTTCAAATTCAAGCGGGGTTTTAGGTGGTATTTTGACAAATAATGCTACCTTTAACTTTCTTAACGGGTGATAGGGAAACAGGGCGGAAATCCCCGCCAAAATTTAACAGCGAACCGTTATAAGTAAGGCGCGAAAAAAAATCTGAAAACTTAATCTCATTTTTTCAAGTTCGTAAATCAAGAATCTATTTTTACAGTATGATAGTTTTTGCAAGTCGGAAACTATATCTTATTTTGATAATTAAAGCATGTTCTATTCGTAGCGGTTTGACACAGTGTTTTTTAAGATTGGTTCGGTAAGTATGATAAATAAAAAAATAGTATTCCTGCGCGCTTTGCAACCTTACGGTTGCAGTTGTGATTTGCCAACGCTCATTTAAACACTTTTGCAACGCAAAAAAGTTTAAATTTTGTCTTTTTATTTATTTGTTTTGTTTAAAAGTTGTTAGGTCACGTTTATTATTTTACACTACTTTTTTCTCTTAAACTATCAATAAAACTTGCACTCACCCAATAGACATCTTCATCATAATCGGGATCATAACGATTGAAAAAGAAATATTTGCCATCTGGCGATACTGATGGAAATCGTTCCATTCCTTTAGTATTTATCTGATCATCAAGTTTAATACGGTCTGTCCAGCTGCCATCGGACTGCCTAAAACAAATATACAGATCGCCCTTGTCATCAACAGGAGTAAAGCTTCTCGAGCAA
>JAUWQL010000069.1 GCA_030611105.1 Bacteroidales bacterium | reverse complement strand
AAAAGCACAGGAAGGCAATTTAAAAATATCATGTAAATTATTAACCGCCCAGCGGTTTTTACTTGAATCACCAAATGATTGGGCCTGGCACGAAAATCGTTTAACGCTAAAGTTTAATAAAAAAATAACCGATAATTCTAAATTTTACAGTGAGGTATGGTTACGTAATATTGGTTTACCAAATATTAGTTCATCAGCCGATTTATATAATAAAAACATAGTTGATCCTTACAATTTAGAAGTAAGAGAAGCTTATGTTCAATTATTTGGTTTTCTAAGCAAAAATTTAGATGTGAAAATTGGTCGCCAACGAATTGCCTGGGGTACAGCCGATAAACTAAATCCGACTGATAATCTAAACCCTTATGATTTAGAAGATATTTTGGATTTTGGTCGTCATAGAGGTTCCGATGCTGTTAGCTTTGATTACTATTTCAATTCGGAATTTTCTATACAAGGGGCTTATATCCCGTTTTTCCAACCGGCAAATATGCCTGTGGGAATTTTTGCCAATGCACTAACACCGGCAATGGAATTACCACAAGGAATGACATTAATGGAATTTACAGACCAAATAAATATGCCTGCATATAATCTTGGTGAAAGCTCAACAGCCGGTTTAAAGTTTAAAGGTTTCGCAGCGGGTTTTGATTTCTCCTTAAGCTATGTTTGGGGCAGAGACGGAATGCCAATCAGTACATACAATATCTTAACTCCTGTTGATGCAATTGGCGGAATAAGCATAAATTCTGACTTATCATTTTACAGAACGCATATTTTTGGTGCTGATATGGCGGGTAGTGTTGGAGGTATTGGCGTTTGGGCAGAAGCAGCAGCTTTTTTACCGGAAAGCGAAATTATTATGACAAACGATTTTTCAGCTTTTTATCCAATGTCGCCTGTACCTGTAACTCAAGATACAACTGTATTAGATAAAGAAGTGTATGTAAAGTTTATTTTAGGTGCTGATTATAATTTTGCAAATGGAACTTATCTTAATGTACAGTATTTGCACGGTTTTATAAATGAAAGAGGAAGAGATAATTTAAACGACTATTTCTTTGTTCAGTTAGAGCGAAAATTCTTTGATGATAAGCTAAAATTAGCACCATTAGCTGGTGGTTTTATTGTTTCAGACTGGAGTGATGTTGGAAATAATTATGCCCTGGTTTATGTTCCTGAAGTATCATATATGGCAACCGATAATGCTGAAATAATATTGTCAGCAGCTATATTTGATGGTAAAGGAGATAATATCTTTTCAGGCTTAAAAGATTATAATATGATGATGTTTAAACTGAAATATAGCTTTTAACTGATATTTAATTTGAATTAGAAAGCCACCTTCTTAGAGGGTATATATTGAATATTTCTTTTTTAAATTAAAAAAGATTAATTTTCTGAAATAAACAGACCAAACTCAGAAATATTAAATATCAGATGAAACAACACATAACTTTCTTGCTGAAAGAACGTGCTTCTCATTACGGGAATCGCCAGGTCTTTAAATTTAAAAATAAAACAAACGGGAAATATGAATCATTAAGTTGGAATGCTTTGCTTATCCAAACTAATAAGGTTTCGAAGTCTCTTATTTCTCTTGGTTTTGGACATAATGATAAAATAGGTATCCTGAGTAGCAATAAACTGGAATGGATGATTTCAGATTTGGGAATTTTTGCTGTGCGGGGAGTAGTTGTTCCGTTTTATGCAACAGCTTCGAAACAAGAGATTAAATATATTGTGGATGAAACTGAAATGAGATTATTGTTTGTTGGTAGTAATAAACAAATTGAAAAAGCTGTTTGGTTATTGGAACATTGTAATACTCTTGAGAAAATAGTAGTTTTTGAAGGTGATTTACCTAAAAATGATGACCGCTTTATAAAATGGCCAAATTTTCTGGACTTATCAGATGATGATCAGCTTAGCGCAAAACTGGATCAGATTATAGAGGAAATTCAACAGGATGATTTAGCTACAATCATTTATACTTCGGGAACAACAGGAGAACCAAAAGGAGGTATGATAGGACATGATAATCTTATGAATGCCTTTAAAATTAATTATGAGAGATTAAATATCAATGAAAATGATATTTCATTATGCTTTTTGCCTTTAAGTCATGTATTTGAACGCACCTGGACATTATTCCTGTTGTATTGTGGAGCAACAAACGTATTTCTGGAAAATCCTCGCGAAGTTATTAATGAACTTCCTGTGGTTAAACCAACGGTAATATGCACCGTGCCTCGTTTCTTTGATAAAACTTATGACGGAATTCAAAAAGAAACAGAAAAATGGCCATCTTTTAAAAAACGAATTTTTGACTGGTCGATTGCAATTGGGCATGAGTATATTGAATATCTCAAGAATTCTGAGAAAGCGCCCGGTTTATTGGAATTAAAAAGATTTATTGCAGACAAATTGGTGTTAAAAAAATTAAGATCAATTTTTGGTGGAGAAATTAAAGAAATGCCATGTTCCGGAGCTGCAATTAATCCAAAAATACTCAGATTTTTTCATGCAACAGGAATATTTATTAATTATGGTTATGGTGCTACAGAAACCACTGCTACCGTATCTTGTTTTAAACACGATAAATATAACTTCGATTATTGTGGAAGTATCATGCCTGAAGTATCTGTAAAAATAGGAGAACAAAGCGAAATACTGGTTAAAGGAAAAACTATTTTTAAAGGATATTTTAATAAACCTGAAGAAACAGCTAAGGTTTTGAAGGACGGATGGTACATGACCGGAGATGAAGGCTATATTGTGGATAATGAGTACCTGGTTATGACAGATCGCATAAAAGATTTAATAAAAACTTCAGGTGGAAAATATGTTTCTCCGCAAAAGTTGGAATTATTGTTAGGACAGGATAAGTATATAGAACAGCTTGTTATTATAGGAGATAATAGAAAATATATAACTGCATTAATTGTCCCTTCATTTGAAAATTTAAAAGAACAAGCTATTAAACTTGGATTAGATCCTGATAATAATGACTTGATTGCTTCAAATAATGAAATTAATAATTTTATACAACAAAGAATTGATTTGTGTCAGGCAGAACTAACACCTCATAGAAAGGTTGTAAAATTCATTTTATTGCCTGAAACTTTTAGTATTGATAATAAAGCATTGACAAATACACTTAAGATTCGTAGAAAAATTATTGCTAAGCAATATCATGATTTGATTGAAAAAATGTATTTATCGACTTAATTTCCAACGACGATGCGACCATAACCAATTAGCAGGCTCTTTGTAAATTACAGATTCAAGTTTTTTGGCAAATCTATTTGTAATCTCGCCATCTTTTAATGTAGTTGGATTGTCAGCAAGAACTGATAATTCAATTGTATAATAACCACGTTTTTTTCTTTGTACATCAATATATACTACTATATAATCATTAGTTTTGGCATGTTTTTCAGGTCCGTGTAAAAAAGCAGTATCTCTTCCCAGAAAATTTATCCAATAGGCTTTATCTTTATATTTAGGGCCAGGACTTTGGTCGGCAGCCATTAAAAATACCGTTGGAGTATTTTCCAATTTTTTAAAAGTAGACGTTGTTTCGTTTATAGATGCCATTGTAGTTCCACATCTTGTTCTGCTCCAACGCATAAAAGAATCAATCCACTTATTACTTAACGGTTTGTATAATCCAACAACATTATAGTCAGTTTGCAAGCTTGCCGATAAACTTCCCCATTCCCAGTTACAGTAATGACCTGTAACGGCAATTATACTTTGTCCTGATTTATAGTAATTATTTATTATTTCTGGATTTATAACTTTATGCCGTTTAACAATTTGCTTACGTGTCATTGTAAAGGCTTTAATTCCTTCAACAATATTATCTGTAAGATTTTTATAAATAGCAGAAAGTAATTTTTTAATTTCCGTATCACTTTTTTCAGGAAAACATTGTTCAAGATTTTGAATGATAACTTTTTTTCGATATCCAAAAATCAGATAAATAAAAAGATATAATAGGTTTGATAATTGATAAAGTAGAAAAAAAGGAAATAAACCAAGAAGTAAAACAAAAATGATAAAAATAAACGCAAGTAAAAGATTCATAGGAAAAAATATGTTATTAAAAATTGTGAATAAAGATGTTTTTTTTAACAAGCTTCTTATTTTCAATTGCTAACTAAATAAAGCGAATACAACCAAAATAATTATAATAGCTAGAATAGCTAAATAAGCGAATGGGCTTGCAAAATCAAGTGTAAATCCTAACGATGGATCTTGTTTAGGGACTGATAATCTTGGGTCTTTTCGATTAAAATAAAAAGGACATTTCCAGTTTCCCGGATCTTTACTCATGTTATTAAGAATATTATTGTCTAATTTGTTTTTCATGATTACAAATATTTAATTGTTATTTTTTTACTTCAATAATAGAAAATGGTGCTGCCGTTTGTATAATACGGTTTAATTTTAAACCTGATTGTTGAATAATCTCTTCAAATTCTTCGCGGGTACGTTCTTTACCACCACTTTGGCCAACAAGCATTTGTATATCATAAAGTTTGGCAAAAGAATAACGATTATTATTTTCTATAATAGGTTCAAATATCAGGATCTTACCATTTTCCGGTAGAACAGCTTTTATATCTTTTAATAGTTTAATACATTGCTCATCAGACAGGTTATGAATTATACTTTTTAGGAAATACATATCACCGCCTTCGGGAACGTTTTCAAAGAAGTTGCCGGAAATGGTTTCAGCCCGATCAGAAACTCCATATTGTTCAAAAATTTTCTTTGCACCTTCAATTACATGCGGAAGGTCAAATATTTTCCCTTTAATTGATTTGTATTTATATAAAATCATAGCAAGCAAAATTCCCTGTCCTCCACCAATATCAATAATGTTTTTTACCTTACTAAAATTATACTCGGATAGTATGGCATAACTCAACATTATAGAGGAGTTTGTCATGGCTTGATTATATATTTCGTTTCTATCTGGATTTTTTTCCAGGTATTCAAAAACATCCATTCCCAAAACCTTTTGTGCTGCATTTTTGCCTGTTTTAACAACATGATCCAGCTCTTCAAACATTTTCCAGTTAATGCTATTTACCTGGTGAATAATCATGTGCCGCATGGAATTTTGCTGATTAAGCATAGTTCGCGATAATTTGTTATTTGCAAAAACATGATTCTTCTTTTCAATAAAAATTCCCTGGCTAACCAGCATTCGCATTAACCTGTAAAGTGATTCTTTATGTGTTTTAGTTAATTCGGCAAGTTTAATTATTGACTTTTCATCATTTTTTAAATGTTCGGCTAAGTTCAAATCAGTAGCAACACCAATAGCACGTGTTACATAAAACCCTTGAACCATTTCAATAATTGTAACATTTGCAGGCGTAAGTTTTCGGGATAGGCGAACCAGAAAATATCGAAATCGTTCAAATATTTTTAATATTTTAGCTGGCGGATATTTAGGAATTTTTACTTTTTGTTGCATGTCAAGGTCAAATAATTAATTCGTAAAAATAGAAAACTTTTTTAGATTATACCTAAGTTGAGCGATTGGAACAAAGTGGACAACCGCTTTATTTAGGTATAGTCCCGACATAGAAATTGTTGGATTTCACCAATTGAGAGAAACTAAAATTAAAAAAAATCCGAATTTCTGACTATTTTTACCAGTCAATTCAAAAAAGCAATGGAATATAGTTTTAAAACTGAAGTACGTGGATATGAATTAGATTCTTACGGTCATGTTAACAATGCTGTGTATATTAGTTATATAGAGCAGTCCCGATGGAAAATACTTCAGCAAACCGGATTATTAGATTCGTTGTTAACCAAGGGACTATTATTGGTTGTTACTGAAACTAATATTCGTTATATGCGTGAGTTAAAATTGTTTGATAAAATTGAAATTGTAACTTCAGTGAAGTATGATGCACCTTATTTGGTTTTTAATCATGATATTTTGAATTTGAGTTCAGAATTTAAAGCTGCAAAGGCTCAGGTTAAAACTCTTTTAATTGATAAAGAACGTACTCCTCAGGATATTCCAGAAGAGTTATTGGCAATTGTAAATTAATTTTACTAAATGGAGCAATCTAACATATTAAGCTGGGAAAGACAGGGAGATTTTGGAATACTGTCTATATCGAACGGTAAAGAAAATTATTTGGATCAACCTGATTTTATAGATATTGAGCTGTTAAGAAAATGGACATCCGAAGAAGAATTAAAAGGAATTATTATTCAAGGAATTGGTCGTAATTTTTCAGCAGGCGCTGATCTTAAAAATTTAACTGAGCTTGCCAAAAATCAAAATCTATTAGCAGAAAAAATTAATAAGGGAAAGAAAATTCTTGAATTAATAGAAAATCTTAATATTCCTGTTATTGCTTCGATAAACGGTGTCTGCTTTGGTGGCGGACTGGAAATTGCATTGGCATGCCATATACGTATTGCTTCAGAAAGAGCTTTGTTTGCTTTTCCGGAAACTAATCATGGATTAATTCCCGGCTTAGGAGGAGGATACAGAATTACCCGCTTGTTAAGGAATAAAGCCTTTGAGATTGTTTTAAAAGGAGATATGATAAATGCAGGTAATGCAATAGAAATAGGTTTGATTGACTATATTTCGGAAAAGAAAGATTCTTTTGAGATGGCTAAAGAAAAATTGAAAAGTATTACCTCTGATCGTTCTCTTGAAGTAATTCATTATGCTATGCAGGCAATACATAATGCTACCATGTTAAGCAGGGAAGAGGCATTAAAGATTGAAACAGAGTTATTTTGTAAGTTAGCAGTAAAAGTAAAGGATCATTATCAGGATTAAAATGTATAAAGAAATTGTTCGGGTTAAATCGGTTGATGAAATAGAAGCAATTTTATCTAAGCATTCAGTCGATTATTATTTTATTGATAAGGAACTAAAATCGGTTGAACATAAAAATTCTGTTAAGAGTTTGGGGGCAATATATTTAATTAAAAAGTCCATTCTGGATTTTTTAGAACTAAATAATGAGTTTAACGATATTGAAATTGAAAATGAGCAGAATGGAAAACCTGTTATATCTTTTAAAGGAAGGGTTAAAGATAAAATTGATGATAAAAAAATAAGAAATGTACAGGTATCTATTTCGCACTCAAGGAATTTTGTTTCAACATTAGTTATTATTGAATAATGTTTACAGTTATAAATTGGTATATAAAAGATAAAATCGGATTCTTAGAACTAAATAATCCTCCATCGAATCCAATGGATTCAGCATTTTTTGAGGAGTTTTATTGGTGGAGAACTGAAGTTGTTGAAAGAGCTGACATTAAAGCTGTTATAATACATGGTAATGGAAGACACTTTTCATCCGGAGCCGTATTAGATGATTTATTGGGAATTATTAACAGGAGTCATGTTCAGAGTGGTGACCTTAAAAAGATCAGTAACTTTTTAAATAAAAACAGCAGAATTTTTTATTCATTAAAAGATTTAAAAATTCCGGTAATAGCTGCTATCCGAGGTGTTTGTTTAGGTTCTGCTTTTGAGCTTGCTTTATGTTCAGATTACATTATATGTGGCGAAAAAGCGGTTTTAGGATTACCTGAAACAACATTTGGATTAATTCCTGGTTGTACGGGAACATATACTTTACCAAAAGTTGTAAAAAAATCATTAGCAATAGAATTGATACTTAGTGGAAAAACATTTTCTCCACAGGAAGCAGAAAAATGGGGAATTGTACACAGTATTGTACCTACAAAAGAAGTGTTAAAAAATGCAATAATTAATGCCGAAAAATTGAGTGCTGGTTTTATTAAAGAATTAAAGTCTTTGTAACTAATCAGTGTGCTTAGTGTTCTTAAAATTAATTATAAAGGTACTAACACGAATTTAATAGGTAATAATATAATGATAAAATGATAAAATGTTTATGACAGAAAATAACACTTAATCATTTACGCATTTAATCATTTATACTAAAATTTATACTGAACGTAGTCGAAGTATAACAGTAGAACTATTATAAAAAAATATTTTACGCAAACCAGCCTGCTGCTGGCAGGGTAAACAAAAGAAAGTTATAATGAATCAAAATAAATCATCCGAAATATATGTAAAACTTACCGGTACAGGTTCTTATTTGCCGGGTAATCCAATAACTATTGACGAGGTTGATAATTATTTGGGCGAATTAACAGAAGCACCAAAGAAAATTCAGAAATGGTTACATCGTATGAAGAATTTAATGAAAGAAATGCTTGAAGTTGATTATTACCATTTTGCTATTAATCCTGAAACACGTGAGTTTACTGATGATAATATTACCATGTCGGTTAAAGCAGCCAAACAGGCTTTAAATAAAGCTGGTATTAAAGCTGATGATATTGATTTAATTGTTTATGGAAGCGCTCATCAGGACCAAATGCCAACAGCTTCAGTTCGGATTCAGGAAGCGCTGGGAATTGAACAGTGCGGTGAAATGTCGATTCATGCCAACTGTACTTCGGCCTACAAAGCTTTATTGCTTGCCAGTGATTTTATTAAGTCAGGCCGATACAGAAATGCTTTGGTTATATCTTCCAGTATGTCTTCATCTGAGCTAAGGGCTGAATATTATAATCAACCAATTGTGAAAAAGGAAGAACTTTTTCTACGCTATTTTTTAAGTGATGGTGCAGGTGCATTAGTTTTACAAGCTGTAGATGAAAAAAAGGATGGACTATTTGTAGAACATACCTATATGGAGTCTGTAGGCGGTAAAAAACCATCGGCAATGTTAAATAAGCGCCCTGCATATTGGATGAATCCAAAAAAGGAATTTGAATTGGGTTATCATCATTTGGCACAAATGTTTAATGAGCAACTTCGTACGCATTTTCATGATGAAGATGGGAGTGTTTTCTTAAAAGGACTAAAAAGGATGCTAAATAAATATCCTATCAATTTAAGCGAGTTAAAATATTTCCAGGTAAATTTTCCATCAAAACATATTTCTGAATTAATAATGGATGAATGCGATGAGCTTGGAATTCCAAGAGATACCCTATATACTAAAATGGCTACTATGGGTTATGTCGGACCACCAATGGCATTTATTTCAATTGATAAAATTGTTCGTGAAGAAAAGTTAATTCATAATGATTTAATCTTAAGTTTTGTGACAGAAGTTAGTAAATTTATGCAAGCCGGGTATGCATTAAAATTTTATTAGTTTGGCATGGTTTATGCAAAGTGAACCATATAAATTTTAAAATGTATAATGTTAACTAACAATTAATTAATATTTAAGGTTATGAAAAAAATCTTTACAATTCTATTATTAGCATTATTTGTGCAAGTAAGTTTTGCTCAAGAAGAGGAAACAAAAGAAAAAAGAGGAAGTGATATTAATACTATCTTTTCTGAAGGAAGTCTAAAATTTACCGGTGGATTTATTGGACCTGAGTTTAAAGTAAGTGATACTTATGATGATTATGGTTTGCTTGTTGGTGGCAGAATAGGAGCCATATTGAACGATAATTTTTTAATTGGATTAGGAGGTTATGGTTTAACTACAAAAAGTACATTCCCAGTTCCTAATACTCCTGATACTACTGTACGTATGAATATGGGGTATGGAGGTTTAGCAATGGAATATACACTATTCAGAAAAAAAGCAATTCATTTTTCTATTCCGGTAATGGTAGGTGCCGGAGGATATTCATTTTATGAAGAAAATAATTATGATGATTTCTGGTACGATTATTATACAATAGATAATTCAGCTGCTTTTATTGTTGAGCCGGGTATTAATATAGAATTAAATTTAGTTAAATTTATTAGATTCAGTATTGGAGCATCATATAGATTAGTTTACGGAACAAATTTTGATGTTGTGGATATTACTGATGAAGACCTTTCAAACTTAGCGTTTAACGCATCTATTAAGTTTGGATTCTTTTAATTCAGGATTCTTTTCATAGAGTCATATATAAAGTGCTAATTGAATAAAGGCTGTCTGTTTAGGCAGCTTTTATTTTTAATTGCTTAATCTGTAAATGAATAAAAATAAAAACCTTATCTTTATCTTAAAGCTTAGTAGAAAAAAATAGCCGGATAAGATCAACCTTATTTCGACTATGCTCAATATAAATATTACCTTATTCATTGCTCATATGAAAATTGATTATAATAATATTTTGATACAGCCTTAAAATAGATTATAATGAACGAAATTAAAACAATAGGTATAGTAGGAAGTGGTAAAATGGGATTAGATATTTTTAATTATTTATCTGATTTTAAATATGAGTTAATGTGGTTTACACGAAATTCTGATCACAAAGAAATACTCAGGAACACTTACCATAAAAAAATTAAAAGACAGCTAAAACATGGCATTATAAGTCAGGAAATATTTGATATAAGATTGAAATACAGAATAACTAATAATCTGAGTGATTTATCAGAATGTGATTTAATTATTGAATCAGTGATAGAAGAACCGGAAATAAAATCTGTATTGTTTCAAAAACTTGATGAGATAGTTAAACCATCGTGTATTTTAGCTTCAAATTCATCATCAATTTTACCTTCCGAGTTATCTGAAAATGCACAAAGAAAAAACAGAATTCTCGGTTTGCATTTCTTTTATCCCATAGCTTTTAAAAATGTAGTGGAGCTAATATCATCTGAATTTACAGATGATATTTCACTTGAAAAAGCGAAATTCTTTTTGAATGATATTAAAAGATTTTATATTGAACAGAACGAATGTAATGCGTTTGTTATAAACAGAATATTACTTCAGATTCAGATAGTAGCGCTTGAATTATTAAAAGAAACGGGAATAGGTTTTAAGCAATTTGATGATATCGCAAGAAAACTTATTCCTGAGTTTGGTTTATTTGAAATGATGGATCATGTTGGACATAATACAATGTACAATGCCATTATGAATTATTCGAGAATGGATTCTGATAAAAAGAAATATGAACCATTGTTAAATGAGCTAAAAAGGCGTTATCCTGATTCCGGCAAAGATACAAGTAATTTGTTTTACGATACCGATTCTGAAGTACTGGATGTACCTGAAAAAACAGAGCACGAAATTATAAGTAAATTAAAGGAAACTGCCGATAAGTATTTAAAAAAATATTCAGAAGATTCTCAGATCAATTTATTTAATCTGAAGAAAGGCATGGAAGAGTTTTGCGGAATTATATTGTAAAACTGATTTTGTGTACAAACCCTATATCAGATTTATCATTTATTTTGTTATTTTTGGGGTCAGAATCACCTAATTGTAAAGGATTAATAATAAATGGCTAAGAAGGTAGTGGTTACAGGGTTCAATATGCTTACAGCATTAGGCCTTGACTGGGAAGAAACCTGGGGAAATATAATACAAGGAAAAAGCGGAACAAAAAAAATATCTTTGTTTGATGCATCCGAAAATCAAACACAAATTGCTGCTGAACTTCCTCTTGAGTTTGCTGAAAAATCAGCATCTGTGATAAAAAAGCGTGTTTCAAAACAAATGACGCGTGTTACACAAATGTCATACGTTTGTGCTATAGAAGCCATTGAAAAACATAACATTGATTTTGATCAGTTAGACAAAAAGCGGGTTGGTGTTATTTTAGGTGTTGTAAATACTGGCGATTCAAGTGCAGAGCACGGAACGACCTCTAAAAATCTTATTCTAAAACGTATGAACAATGCCATGTCGGCATGGATTGGAATGCGCTACAATATCGAAGGGCCAAATTTCACAACATCTTCGGCATGTTCTTCATCGGCTTTTGCTATTGCTTTGGGTTACGATGCTATAAAAGCCGGACGCGCTGATATGATGATTGTTGGAGGAGCTGATTCAATTATCAATAAAGAAGAAATTGATGGTTTTAATGAGATTTATGCTCTTTCCGTTGAAAATGATAAGCCTGAAAAGGCGAGCTGTCCATTCTCAAAAAATCGTGACGGATTCGTTATTGGCGAGGGAGCAGGTATTGTGATTCTGGAATCAGAAGAATCTGCAAAAACTCGTGGAGCTGAAATTTATGCTGAACTGGTTGATTATGCATTTACCAATGAATCATACAATATAATGGCTCCAAAACCCGATGGTGAAGGAATGGCAGATACAATGAGGCTTGCCATTAAGAATGCAGGAATATTGCCCTCTGATGTGGATTATATTAATGCACACGGAACTTCAACCATGCTCAACGATTTATACGAAACACAAGCTATAAAAAAGGTGTTTGGAGATTATGCATATAAAATTCCTGTATCATCTACTAAATCGATGACCGGCCATACGATTGGGGCAGCGGGTGCAGTTGAAAGTATATTTAGTATTTTAGCAATAAAAGATGGAATTATTCCTCCAACAATAAACCTTGATGAACAAGATCCTGAGCTGGATCTGGATTATGTTCCCAATAAAGCACGCAAAAAAGATTTAAATGTTGTTTTAAGCAATTCTTTTGCGTTTGGAGGACATAACGCAACCTTAGTTTTTAGAAAGTATTAAAATACATGAAAGAGAGCTTTTGTAACGTTTAGTATAAGAATAGTAGCCGACTTCGGAACTCAATTATTTCAATTTACTAGAAATTTCATACGAGCTACAAACCTTGATGTTACAACTATTTCGGTAATTTTTTATATACATTGTTACCTGCTGGGCTTTCTTTATTTCTATCATTTCATTTTCAATTTAGCACTGTCCTATTTTTGTTTTTTCGGGTCGGCAAAAAAGCGATGGCAGACAGACAAACTCTTTTGCAATTTTTGGCAATAGCGTTGGCTCGTGCGAATTACAAATGTGTTTGACTGTCAGTACTGCCTTCATTTCTCAAAATACAGTTCTGGCAATAAAATTTTTATTTCTTTTTCCTCATCAGCATTTTCATTGTTATCTTCCCATAATAAAATAAATCTTATTTTAGATTCAACTAATTGAAAGCCTTGGTTTTCTAAAGATTCTCTCACCACTTGAAAAGTTTTTGAGAATTTGACTATTTGATTACTATATGAATTTACTAAGCCTTTTTCGTTTATTCCCAATGAATCTCCACTATTTAATGAATTCAATCTTTTTTGAATAAATTTGAAATATCCTAAATTAATATCTTTATGTGTTAGATGATATACTAAATGTTCGGGTAAAAGGTGTGTTGACGTGTTTTTTACATGGTGTAATTCTTCAACTTCAATATTATTAAGATAATTGCCATTATAATGAATAGTCAAATTTTGTTTTGCACGAGTCATTGCTACATATAATTGACGTTTGGAATCATCAGAATTTGCATTAAAATTATCAAGCATTATGAATACATTGTCAAATTCTTTTCCCTTTGCTTTATGAATTGTGGAAACAATAATTGTTTCACCGTGCTGATAAACAAAATCTTCCAGTTTTGATTCTTTAATAAAAATCTCAAAATCGGAAGTGTATTTTACTTTTGGATTTGTTTCTTGAAAATCCACGAGAAGGTTTTTACAAAGATCGTAATTTGCACTTTTACTATGTTTTTTTGCAAATTTACTTTTTGCATTATTCCAAGCTTCCTTACTTATTGTTGGAGAAGTATTGTCGAAATTCAAGTCTTCAATAAACGACCTAATCTCGAATAAATTATATAAACTAAACCCATCGTTTGATTGAATTAGTTTTGCAGAAATAGCATTTTCAAGAAGTAAACCCGTGATTTGCAAAGCTTCATCATTAGTCTTCGTCAAAATACCAGTTGTTCCAGATAAATCTGAGGAAATAATATCATTTACAAATGGAACTATAAAATTGTCATTATTATAATTAACAATTCTTATGCCCCCATTTCCCTTATGAATAGAAACAATTGGAGTTGTTTTAAAACGATGATGTATTTGTTCAAGATATTTATTTGTAAACTCAACAAGATTTTTCTTACTTCTATAATTTTCCACCAACTCATATTTTGTCGCACTCTTTTGCTTAATAAACTGCTCAAAATACTTCGAATCAGCTCCTCTAAAAGTGTAAATATTTTGATCATCATCTCCAACAGCAACTACTCTCATTTCTTCATTTTTTTCCATTAGGGATTTTACCAAACCAAATTCATATACATCCATATCTTGTGCTTCATCAATCACAAGTACACTTTTCACAATTCTATTTGGTTCAACTTCGCCATTTTTAATTTTTTCAATAGTAAGTTGAATTATTTTGTCAGATTTCTCTACGCTCCCCACCCTACCAAGTAGGTCAAAGCAGTATGAATGAAATGTTTTTATTTCAATAAAATTTGCAGCATTACCAATTAATTTGATTAATCTTTTTTTGAACTCAGTAGTGGCTGCTCTGGAAAAGGTTAGCATCAATAATTGCTCATGCTTAACATCTTCCATTAATAAAAGCGAAGCTAATTTGTGAACTAATACTCTAGTTTTTCCACTCCCAGGACCTGCTGCAACAAGAATATACTGATTCAAATTGTCTTTTATTATCTTAAGTTGTCGTGGCGATAATTCACCAAAAAGTTGCTTGAATTTTTTTGGTGTGATATTTCTTTGAAGCTCTTCTTTACGACTTCCTGGAAAATATTTATTAAGAAATGAAGAATAGTTTAATTGAAAATAGTCCTCAACAAAACTCAATGCTTCTTGGTAATCTATAAGCATTTTTTTAGCATACTCACCAACTATATGAATTTGTTGCATTTTGTTTTGATAAAACTGCTCAAGTTGGTTATAGTCATCTTTTTTATACTGAATTTGATTATTTTGTTTAAGCCTATCAATAGTTAGTTTATTGTAAATAACTAAAAAACCACCCTCAATTTTGATTGCTTCAATTCTTGATAGATAAAAAAGTGCATCTTCAATGTCTTCAATAGATGCATCAATTTTAAACATTGCAGATGCATTTATATAATTATCTCTTAATTCATGGACGGAAAATTCGACTAAAATTTCGTTAGACTCAACTGTATTTGTATCCTGAGTATTTCGTGTTTTGTTGAATAGATATTTTAAAATAGATTCGGATAGCAAATGCCTTTTCTCCAGTTTATCCTTTAAAATATCTTTTGGTTGATTGCAAACTATTGAAACATAATTTTTAGAATAATCTTGATTCTGGCGTTTTATCCAATTTTTAATAGCCCAAAAATTTAGGACTGTCTTAATCATATTTGGGTTAACGTTTGCACAATTATTATCCATTGCACCCTCGTTTAATTCTTTTAGGTTAAATACTTTTTCATGTTCTTCCAATACTGGCAAAAGGAAGTTTTCAATTTTGGCAAAGGATTCTAAAATAGAAAGTGAACGATTTACATTATCATCTTGCTTTATAAATGCTGTTAAATCTTTGGTGTCTGCTAGTATTTTTTCCTCTCGAAGTAGCGTAATAATTTTTATTACTTCTTCCTTTACAATTCCTAAATGGTCAGAAATGTAATCAACTCTTGCTTCTGCCACTTCATCATTTGAATGTTTTCTGCTTTTTGTAGAAAATAGTTTTTTAATAATGCGAATCGCTCTGACTTTCTGTTGTTCGTCAAATCTTGAAGATAGATTTATCTTTTCAATTGCCTGTTGGGCATTTTTAGATAAAATACTATTTGCAAAAATTCGCGGAATATTTTGTCCCCGTTTTAAATATCCTGCATGTTCAAGTGCTGCAATTGCAGTTGTAACCCGAGTTTCTATTTCGATAACATTATCATCCCAGCCTGCTTTTCGTGCAATTTCTAGAGCTGAGTTCGATACAGAGGAACGAAACTTTGTAATATATTTGATTGCTCTCCAAATTTGTTGAATCTCTTTTACAGATAATTTTGTTTGATTGAGCAAAATAAAATGTTTGTTAAGATCTTCTTCGTTAAATAATACAAAACAATCTGCTGAAATATTTTCATCACGTCCTGCTCTACCTGCTTCTTGCACATAGTTTTCTAAAGAATCGGAAATATCATAGTGGATTACCATTCCAATATCTTTTTTATCTACCCCCATTCCGAAAGCTGATGTAGCAACCATAATTTGAAGATTACCAGCAATAAAATCATTTTGATTCTCTGTTTTTTCCTTAACATCCATCTTTCCATGATAAGGTTTAGCATCAAACCCATCCTCACTCAATCGCTTAGCAAGCTCATATGCTCTTCTGGTTCTTGAAACATAAACAATTGTTGGGCAATCTTTCGATTCAATCAGTCTCCTTACATTATTGTATTTATCCTCTTCATCTTTGCTATCATAGACCTTGTATTGTAAATTTGTCCTTGAACTGTTTGCCTTAAATACTTCAAGTTGAAGGGATAATTTTTCTTCGAAATATTGACAAATATCAGCAATAACTTTTTGCTTAGCTGTTGCCGTAAAACAAGATACTGGAATTGGATTTGAGAGGTTTTTCTTTTCTTGTAGTTGTTTTATAAAATCGCCAATATATAAATAATCAACTCTGAAATCTTGACCCCAAGCTGAGAAACAGTGTGCTTCATCTATTACAAAACGAACAATATTTCTGCCTAACAATAGGCGTTCAATAGTTTTGGAACGAAGAGATTCCGGAGAGATGTATAAAATAGACGCAGAACCATCTTCAACCCTTTCAAATGATTTACCTCTCTCTATTGGATCGAGTAATCCATTAATAGTAACTGATTCTGTTATTCCATTTTTTTCAAGATTATCCACCTGATCCTTCATTAATGATTGTAAAGGTGAAATCACTACTGTTAACCCCTTAGTGTTTCTTCCTGCCATTAAAGCAGGGATTTGAAAAGTCAGAGATTTTCCTCCGCCAGTTGGAAAAACAGCAAGAAGAGATTTATTGTTAATTGCAGCACTTACAGCATTTTCTTGTAATGGTTCGCCATCGAAAGTGCGGTATGAATCGAATCCAAAAAAATCTTTTAATCCTATCTTTGCATCTAATGCTTCATTACAATATTTGCAACCGACTACACATGGTTTATTTCGAAGCAAGTACATTATTCTTTCAACTTCAGGATAATTCATCAAAACCCATGGTGGAGTAATAGAATAGCGGTCTGTACTATTAATTAATGCCAAACAATATGCAAGTTCGATTGGGTGTTTATTTATAAACGTTTCTATTGGAGCATTTGAGCAAAATTTATTTTGAAATTGTTCATTAATCAATTTTGTTAGTAAGACTTCTTCAGAATATGTAAATGATACATATTCAAAGAAATACAAGAACTCATCATGACCTTTTAGCAGTAAATAATAAA
Source organism: Bacteroidales bacterium (assembly GCA_030611105.1). Taxonomy (GTDB): domain Bacteria; phylum Bacteroidota; class Bacteroidia; order Bacteroidales; family UBA12077; genus UBA12077. The sequence goes on along the minus strand of JAUWQL010000069.1, from coordinate 749 downwards.
TCTGTTTTAATGGTTCATCTAATTGGGAAAAGACAGATATTTCATCAAAAAATAAATCTTTTGCCTTTTGGGAATCATTTACTGGATTGTTTAATTCATCTGTTTGTATTTTATCATCTTTTAGTAGATGATGATATGGCTTTGTTGGGAATAATAATGGTGATAAAAATAGTGTATCAACAAATTTTAAATGATTTACATTCAGAGAGGAAAAGTTTCTTTGGATATATTTTAAATCATGCCTGATAATATTGTGTCCACAGATGAATTCAGTATTATTCAAGAACTCTGCAAAATCTTTTATCGAATTCGAATGAAAAGTATTCCCATCACTTTTTACACCTCCAATATCAAGAATCTTTTTGCTTTTGGGGTCTATTTCAGTGTCAAAAAAAGTGATAGCTTTCATTACAATTAATACGAATTATTATGAAAAACGATTTGGGAAGGGCAAAACAACTCTTTTGGCAATTGATGTGATAGCCTGAGTAGTTGCATTGCCAAATGTGTTGTTTGTGTGTTGGCTTCCCTAATTGTACATAAGGGCAAAAGCGGGTCGGCAAAAACAAAATCTTTCCAGTCAATCAATTTTTCAATTATATGTCTTATTTCTCTTTTCAATATTTTCAATTTATGTTCTATTGTTTCTCTTTCTTCGCCTTTGATGTAACGTCATTTTGTCTAAAAACCGTTAATTTTTTAAATATTCAATCAAATAAAAGCCTTTTTAAGAGATGATTATAAAATAG
>JAUWQL010000082.1 GCA_030611105.1 Bacteroidales bacterium | reverse complement strand
AACAATGCTTCAAAATTCAACAGGGCGTTATTGCGCCACCAAAATTTTTTACTATCTTCAACATTTATTAACGGCGGATAATGAAACAAGGCGAAAATCCCTGTCAAATTTTAAGCTGACCGTTGTACACCATAATAGGCTCTAAAAAAAAGGTAAAATCAGTTAACGCTTTTTCTGAAGTTCTCTACAAACTGATTAAGTTTTTACTTCATGATTAAACTAAAAAAATACCAAAGCTCTTACTTATAAAGTTTCAAATCATTATTGATAAGTGAATAATTATCTGATTCGACCACTTCTCTTTTTTCCAGTACCCGCGGCTCATTCTGACAAGAGAAATCTGTAAGAATAGCTGGCTTGCAAATGATAATTCAGATTTTGTATAAAGAAAATAAAATACAAAATCGGACGATGAGCATCATTTTCAAGCCTCCCACTTCCCTACCCGAATCAGTGCTTTCTAAAAACTTCATCGCACCATGATTGTACGGCGAACGCAAATTTCAGTGTACAACAGCGGGTCAATCTTAAGCCGGGTTTTTGTGGTTTTTTAACTATTTATGTTATCTTTAATTTTTATTAACGGGTGATACCGAAACAGGGCGAAAATCCCGGCCAAAGTTTACCCGCAAACCGTTAAAAACAAGGCGAAAAAAGAGAAAAAAGTAAAGCTCATCTCGTTTTGATACAGAAATAATTTACAGAAAAAAGTCTCGGTCTGACATTGAATTTCCTTAATTGAATGTTTTAGCAATAATGACAAAAAAATAATTTAGTATTCCAACCCGCTTTTGCTCTTCGAGCAATTTGAAAACCCACCGCACATTTAAGTACATTTGCTCCACTTCGTTCCGCAAAAGAACTTAAATTTGGCTCTCTCTTAATTATTTATTTCAATTCCATCTGTTTTAAAGGAAAACCCTTGTTGATTAAACGTTCCAATCATAACTGCTTGTATTATTGGTTTATTAATTACATCTTGTTTTGAGCCCCATTTTACTATAAAATTAGTACCTGCTCTATTTTCATTTCCTTCAATAGTAAATTCTATTGATTCTAATGGAGTTAATAAAAGTGTAGAATCAATATAATTTATTATTATATCACCTTTAGAATCATTGTAATCAACATTAAATAAATATATACTATCCTTGATATTTATATTTCTTATGCTTAAGGTAATTGTACAATTAAGTTTTCTTCCCTGTTGATGGTATAATTCTGAATATACCGGAACATAAACAGAATAGATATTTTTCATTTCTATAAAAGAATCAGTTACAAAATGATAATTTTGATTATGATAACTAACAGGTTCTTTATCATAATTTTCACATTGAACTAAAACAATACTGAAAGCAATTATTAATATTAATTTTTTCATGACATTTGCATATTAAATTGTTAATAATTAATGTAAACCACATTTTACGCATAAAAAACCTAACCTACCGCCATGATTTTATGAATAATAGAGAAATTATTCCAAAAATTTCAAGACGTCCTAAAAGCATGTTTATTGTTAAGAAAAATTTCCCTAAATCAGGCAAATTACTATAATTGCCTAATGAACTAACATTCCCGAATCCAGGGCCAACATTTCCAATTGTTGCTGCGGAACTTGAAAACGCAGTAAAATTATCAACATCCAAATATGTTAGTAGTGCAGTAGTAATAAAAATTATACCCAAATACAGTATTATAAAAATCATGGTATGAATTTCGGTTTTTTCATTAATTGAATTACCATCAACTTTTAACGATATTACTGCATGTGGATGTTGAATTGATTTTATTTGTTTTTTAATTGCTTTAAAAAAAATAAATATTCTGTCAAATTTTAATCCACCTGATGTTGAACCAATCATTGCACATTGGATAGTGAAATAAATTAAAATTATCTGAGTAAAGCTTGGCCAATTTGCTGTATCAATTGTTGCAAAACCAGTTGTGGTTCCTAATGATATTACTTGAAAAGCTGCATAACGAACGGACTCCCACCAAGGATACATATCAGAAAAATATAATTTTAAAGAAACTAATATCACACCTACAAGAAGAAATGTTATATAAGCCTTAAAAATGGATGATTTAAAAATATTGTTTTTGTTTCCCAAAATAGTATTAAAAGTTAATCCGAAATGGACTCCTGAAAAAACCATGAATACCATAATTATTACTTCAATTGATATACTATTGTAATATGCAATACTTAGGTTCTTTGTAGAAAAACCTCCTGTTGCGATAGTGGCGAAAGAGTGATTTATTGCATCAAAAAAAGACATGCCTGCTAAATTGAGTAAGATAGTTTCAAGAATTGTTAAACCTAAATATACATACAATAATATCCTTAATATCTCCTTGGCTCTGAATTTAAAATTAGATTTTGCAAGTGGGGACATTTCAGTATTCAACAGAACTAATTTTGAAGTATTTGAACCTGGCAGAATCAAAATGGTAAATAAAACAATACCTATTCCACCAAGCCAATGAGTTGATGAACGCCAGAAAAGCAGACCTTTCGGAAGAATTTCTATGTCATTAATTATCGTTGAGCCTGTTGTTGTAAAGCCTGATACACTTTCAAACCAGGCATTAATAAATGAAAATTCACCGCCCCATAAAATATATGGCAAAGAACCAACTAAACAGGTAGTAATCCAACCGAATACAACTATAGAAGTTCCTTCCCATATTGATATATAATGTGACGGTTTTACATAAATTAAAGGAAAAAGGCCGAATACTAACGCAATAAGAGAACTATATAACAAAGGAACAACAGATGTCTCTGAAAGGTAAAGTGATATTAAAAAAGATATAAATAAAAAAATAGCATTAAATATCAATACCATCCCGATATGCCTTATTACTATCTCTTTTCTCATTTTTCATTTTTTTGATGTATTCTTGAAATAAGGTTTTGAATCTCAATCTCAAGTTCTTTTAACTCATCATGATTTGATATTTCTGCATCAAAGTTTTGTGAATGTAAATAATAACCTTTTACAGAATTTATTAATTTTTTTATCGGTCTTACTAAAATTAAACCTATGAAGAAATTAAACATTACTAAAAAAATAAGAGCAGATACAATTGCGACAATACCTGGCATTATAGCCCTATGTGCTTGCTCTTTCAATTCTGATGCTTCCAGATACATACTATCTTGATTTAAAGTCATCAGAGCGTTTATTTCTGATTTTACTTTAATAAAATTTATGTGCACTTCTGTAAAATACCAATTTACACTATTTTCTTTACTCGTCCCGACTATTGGTGGTTCCCATTTATTCTTAAATATTAAATACGATGTTTCTATTTTTTCAATATACATATCTTCATCTTTCTCTGTAAGATTATTTTTAGCTATATCAAAAGCAGATAAAAATAAGCTGTCAGCCGATTGTAAAATCTGACGTCCTTCTTTCCACTTACCAGATATTAAAAGAAGAATGCCACTGTCTTCTCTTTCTAAAGCCTCTATCATAGTTTTAGAAGCTTCGATTGTTTTATAGTTGTCGTCAATTAATGCTCTCACAGATTTTCCTATTCGAGAAAATTCATAAATTGACATAGCTCCGGCAATTAACAGCATAATTATAAGAAGAAGAAATCCGGTTAGAATTTTAAATTTTATTTTCATATCTCGTAATTATTATATGTATTTAGTGTTCTATTGTAATAAATCATTCTTTTCATTCAATCAAAGTTACTATTTTTTCTTTTTCAGAAACCTTTTTGACTATAATATAACCATCAAAATCATAAATTTATATCGTTCTAAATAATATACAGAAAAATTCCCTAACGTATTGCAAAGGATAATAATATTCAATTATTAGAAGCTTAAGGAGTAATTGTAAGAAATTAATTGCCTAAACCCTATTACAAACATATTGGTAAGCCTGCGCTAACCCAACACACAGCCAATGGCTTACCAAAAAGTTTGTAACCTACCTAATTTTGCCCTTCGGTCAATAAAAACTCCCAACCCAAATACTAAATTATTTGCATTTCATGGAAAAGTTCATACTAAACTGACAAGGGAGAATAACTAAACGCCCAGTTTTTAACATCGGGTCATAAAGCATACGGGGGTTTGGTGTTTAGCGAGCTTTTTACTACTTTTAAACTCTATTAACGGTGGATAATGAAACGCGGCGAAAACCCGTACAGCTTCATACCCGAAGACCGTTACAAATAATGCGTGAAAAAAATAATTTGGTTAACTTCATCTCGTTTTGACAAAGAAATAATTAATGAAAAATTGTCTCGGTTTGACAACGAATTTCTTTTAATTGATTGGTTCAGTTTTTAATGACGAAAAAACATTTTTTTGCCTGCACTCTTTTGCCTTGACAGGCAATTTGAAAAACCCAACCACACATTTAAACACTTTTACTCCACTCCGTTGCGTAAAAAAGTTTAAATTTTGCCTTTTTCTTCATATATTTTGTTTTCAATGGTTAGTATAATAATAGTAGTCGACTTCGGGCTTCATTTCTTTCAAGTTACAAGAAAGTTGAAGCGGGCTGCAACACTTTAATTTACTACCGAACCGGCTATTATTTTTATATATTGTTAACTGCCTTATTTTTTTATATTATTACCTTCAATAAATTTTCTTATTAGTCATAATGATATTCCACAATTATGGAAATCGTAAATCACTATATTTCTGCAATGATATTGTGGCATTTGTTAATTTATTCGCAAAGTATATTGATGCCCCACCATAGGTAAGTGAAACTGGAGTTGCCTGTTTTGCCTCCTCCATAAAACGTTTAATGTGTGCAGCTATAAGAATTTTAATAGATGAGTCTGACCATTTATGCGTGGTTTTTAGGTTATCTATTAATTGGTCTAGTTTCCAATAATATGTTTTTTTATCCATTTTATTTTCTAAAAACAAAAAAGTATTATAACGTATATATATTCCTGGTGTTTCAATATTCTGCCATTTTGCAAGACATTCTTCTCTAACAGGGTTCCACTTTGCACTATATGGAACTGGTGGTTCAACCAGTGTAATTCCTTCTGCGTAATTTCCTAAATTGCTCCTGGAATAGGCATACCTAATACTTACTGGTGTAATCGAATCTTTCTTAACCTCAACGTTAAAACTTATACCTGCAATCCTAAAATCATAACTGCCAGGAATCATCTTAACTTGTAGTGATGGGGTTACACTGTTCAAGCTTCCAACAGCACCTACTATCCCAATGCCGTCTGTTACATTAAGTATCGGGATATTATACTGACTAAAATTTTCAAAAACATAAAAATGCACATACCCTGAATTTTCCGGGTTTTCTGTGTTTAAATCTACGTATTTAACAGATGCACAACTAAAAAATAATAAACTGAATAATGTTAAAGTGAAAACCATTTGTTTATTCATAAAAACCTCCGTTTTAATTATGTAAATTAATATTATAAATATATGTAATCTATTTTCAGTTTTCTTTATTATAGCAGTTAACGAGTGTTTATATCTGTTGTTGTTATTACTCCTATTTGGTGGTATTACAACAATAGCTTATATTTCTTATATTTTCAATAATTATCTCTGTTTATTTTGTTGTGCGAATGTACTATTTTTTAATAAAACTATCAAACAAGTGGATTGTGTTTGCTTGTAAATTTATTTCTGAAAACTAATTGCCAAAACCCTATTACAAACACTTTGGTAAGCCTGCGCAAACCCAACACACCGCCAAAGGCTTACCAAAAAGTTTGTAACCAACCCAATTTTGCACTGTCGTGCAATTAGTATTTCCATCCTTAAAAAAAATGTTTTAGCATTTCATGGATAACTTAAATACCAACTTGACAAGCAGGGCAATTCTAAGCGCACAATTTGTAACAGCTGTTCAAATTCAATGCGGGGTTTTGTGGTTTGCTGACTAAGTTTTATCTTAGTAAAGTTGTTCAACGGTGGACAATGAAACAGGGCGGAAACCCGCACAAAATTTAACAGCGGACCGTTATAAGTAAGGCGAAAAAAAACAAAATTCCGTTAAGTTAATCTCATTTTGACAAAGAAATAATTAACAGAAAGAGGTCTCTTCCTGATAGTGAAATTTCTTAATAGATAGGTTTATATTTTATTGACAAGAAAACAAATTTGTTTGCCCTCGCTCTTTTGCCTAACGGCAATTTGGAAAAACCAACCGCACCTTAAGCACATTTGCTCCGCTGCGCTGCGCAAAAAAGCTTAAGTTTTGCCCTTTTCTTCATTAATTTTGTCTTCAACCGGTTCGAATAATCGGACTCTTTGTAATTTGGTGATAGAAAGAATCTCCTTGTAACAAAATCAGAAGTTTTAATAATTTTGATTATCTCATGCTTACCTTCTCGATTTATCCTAGTTTCAAATTCAGTTCCTAGTGTCAGTTTACAATTGAAGATATCATTGTCAATCATTTTAAATTTGTTGTCGGCTAATTGTTCAACATATATGGTAGATGTAGCTTTCTTTCGTTTATCGCAGATTTCTATCTTAACCTCAATTGTCTCCATGTTTTCCATTTAAGTCGAGCTTAATTATTTCGTCACTTTCTATTTTTTTAATTATCAAAGTCGCAATTGACCAATTATCGGTATCTCCATTCTTAAATTTCATCCGTTCTATATTTTTCTCACCAAAAAGAAAATAGCCATTCTGCTCTAAGTCCGCAAGAAGCTCATTAAGTTGTAATGACATCTGCACTTTATCATATGGTTCAACCATTCCGCTTATATCACCATAATCTATTAGGCTTTGAATTACTCCTCCGATATACTGTGCTTCTTTTTCGTCTTGAACTTCGTCATAGTCTGTTTTATAGCCATAAGAATCAGAGATTATGTTTAGAAGTTCTTTTCCTGATGTGATACGAGCTATAAACCTTGGTTTTTCACTCTTCTCAGAATTAATTGCCTTATTCAGTGTTGATTTAACCCAATTTTCATGATTCAGCTTTATATACCGCAACAATTCTTCTGTGTATGTATCAGTTAATTCATCTATTTCTTTGTGATGATTCCTGCATAGCAATATCAGGTTATCATATAAATCATAATCATCAATATTCTCTTTGTGTCGTGGCCCCTTCGGTTTACTGCTATTGATATGGCATTCTTCACCAATATTAAAATCTCCAGTCTTATCCTTATTAGAAAATAATTCTGTTTTGCAAATCGAACACCTGTTACCAGATTTTGCCCAAAGATTTTTTCTTGTCTTATCAGTTATTGTCATAGTTTAATTTTCGTGCACCGACCAGCTTGCGCTATGTTTTAGTTGCCGTTGCGGGTTGCTTTCCTGTCGAACCGCACCAAAGTTATTGCGGGCTGTAAACTTCGCAATCAGCACGGAAACGGCAATTGACATATAGTTTTTGTTAGGCGTTCGTTTTTTTTTATTTAATCCATGCTTTTATTTTCTTATCCAATTTTTCAATCAAATCAGTATTTGATTCATATATAATGTGTGGAAAATGGTTGGTGTCAAAATGTGATTTTTCAAACCAATCTTGATTGCAGGTATAAATTACTGGTTTACCTAATCCAACAGCAAATCCACTTTCAAAATATACACCATCCTTTTGCTGACTAAAATCTGCGATACAAAATTTGCAACTCTTAATTGCAGAAATAATCGCATCATTAATTGTTTGGGAACTATCAATCAATTGTTCATCTATAATTACTGGGTCAAAATTATTTTGTAGAATTGCTTCTCTTATAGCTTCTCGCGTTTCTTTCAACTCGGAATCAAATGACATTGCAACAAAGCACTTATTGGATAAGTCACCCCTTTCTGTCAATTCCAGATAATAGTTTAATCCCTTAAAGGTAATACGGAATTTAAACGGCTTATTTGTATTATCATAGAATACACATTTAATTAATTCCTGATAATCAAGTTCTTTAAAATAATAAAAGCATTCATCTGGGGATTTAAAAAAAAGCTTATAATAGAATTCCGGTTTTGCAACAACATCAAATATATTTACAACTTCTCCATCAATTTTTTGTAATTGATATAATGTTTTTAAAAGATTGTCAAGTTTTGCTTTTGGAGTTTTAGGATAAATAATGTCTCTAAGTTTATTTTCAAAATCGTCTAATGTTATTGAAAACCAATAAATATCAGCATCATTTTTATCTGAAAGTTGCTTGTTTAATATTGCTCCTGCAATAATATGCTTATTTTTAATAAAATTCTCTTGTTTTAATAGAGCATTGAACCTAAAACCATATTTAATAAATAGATACTCATCATCCATTTTTATTCTGTAAGAATTGGAATCAACTCTTTCTGAATCTAATTCTGTAATTGGACATTTTTCCATTTGATATATATTTTATTGAGTATAGCCTTTATTGTGCATAGTTGATTATTTATTCAAGGGTTCTAAATTCCCAGTTGAAACTAGTAATAATCCAATTATTAAAATAAAACAACAAAACATAGGTATATAAATTCCAAGCATATTATTAACACCACAACGATATTTTTTTTTAATCCACCTACGTGAGTCTAGTTCCACTGTTATTGTCTTAAATAAGTGGTTTTCCTGTGGTAAGTTATGAAGTATTCTAAAAACAATATCTAACCAACGAGAAGAAATGTAAATTGTTAACCAAATAGCAGTTAATATTAATATCCCCAAACTTAGTATTAAAATAAGACTTTCAACTTTGCTTACAGTTGCAGAGGCAGTAATAAAAAGTGAAAATACAACTATAAAATAATTAAATCTTTGACTAACTATGTTTTCAACAAAATCTCTTTCAGAAAATAAATTCCAATCTATTTCTTTCAGATCATTTTGTAAATCTTTAATTTTTTTCTTACCAATGGTGTTTAAACCTTTAATTGTATCTTTTTCCATATTGCTTAATTTAGTTTGAAATTACATTTGTATTGAATTATGCACATTGTTAGTAAGCGTATTTATTAAAATTTGATTATTCCAATATCTGCTTTACTAATCACTTTCAATTTATCTTTCTTGCCAATCTTGTATAAAAGTTTAAAAACATCACCAAATATATCTAAGCATGGTTTCCAATCCTGATTGATTTTGTCGATAATTTTGGCTAAATCCGATTGTTCTGTTAATATCACCTTACTTTCAAAAAGTTTTGATTTATCCAACGTACTATTAAGTGCTGATTCAATCATTTGTAGAATAAGAATACCTTTGAAATCCGCTTCTAAATCATTGCTAATAAATACACCTTTATAATTATAGTTTTCACAGAATTCCTGAATAGGTTCAATGTCAATATGTCCACCAATCTTATTTCTTACGTGTTTCCATTTAGCCGTTGTCTTTTGAATATTTCCTAATTTGATTTTTAATTTTGAGTCGAGGTATTTGGCAATGTTTTTATAATTGTAAATATTCGTAACAAATGAATTATAGCTTTCAAACAAGGTAATAATATCAACTATGCAATATGCAATTTCTCCTTTTTTCTTAATCGCTTCTGGACTTTCTGGATTTAAAAAGGAAATAGATATAATTCGTTGAATATCTTCATTAATCCGTACTGATTTATAATGAAGAAATAGAAGTTTTACTTGAATTGCGCTAATTTCTGAAATTATGGTATTTTCCATTTTACTGCGATTATATGCTTACTAACGTGTTGCGCTATGAATAGTAACCGATTGCGAGCTTCAAACTTGTCAAGTTACAAGAAAGTTTAAGCGAGCTACAACCTTTGATTTCACTGCTATCTCACCTTTTTTTTATATACATTGTTGTGCGTTCGTATTTCTATTCCCACGTTTTTGATTTTAGTTGTTCTGCCAATAATTCAGTGCTTTCTGGAATTGTTTCAATAATATTTTCAAGGTTAAAATATCGTACTCTAAAAATTCCTCCAGGGGATGTTTTTTTAAAGTCAGTTTTACAAAAGTCTTTTAAAAGAAAAAATCTATGATTCTTAGCAACTCCCCATCCTTGGTCAATTGATTCTTTTATTGCTATATATAATTTTTCCTCTTGTGCTTTTGTTACATCAAATTTTGAATTCTTAACTTTTATTCCATTAGTTTCGTCCCAATCGGCTTCAATCATATTTTCAACCTTACCAATATATCTTACTGATTTCCATTTGTAAACACCTAAATAGTTGAAATTACTGTAACCTCTTGAAGCAAGATCAAAATAAAATTGGTGCTTTACATTTAAATCGAATGACTGTCCGCACGCCATAGCTCTGAGAACGTGATTGCTTTTTGGCATTAGACCCATACCGATGCAATAACTCTCAAAATGTTCGTTAAGTCTTTGTAAATAATGTTCGTATTGGTAATTATTTGCTAACTCTTTTAATTGGTCAACGAGGTCTTGATAAGTCAATGAATGGAAGTTAATTTTTCCAAGTTCTTTGATTTCACTTAATCTTTTCTCTATTTTCTCGGCCTCACTTGGCGGGTATTTATTTGAACTTAAATGAAAAAGTAATTTGTATTCATTAGGGTCGAAACTTTTAGTGTATTTCACGAGTTTGTTAATCCATTCTAAGCCTTGCAACTTTGTTTCAATAATGATTTTTGAGGCTTTTAGTTGAATGTGTCCATCTATAATTCCGTCTCCTCTGTTATTTACTTGTTGTCGAAAATTGGGTATTACTTCATATTGGTCAAGGTCCTCTGTTAAGCCCTTGATAAATTCCTCATAATACTTTGGGTTTATCTCATATAAATTTGAAAGCATTAAAAGCACATTGTTCGTCACAGTGTTTTCACCTTGTGAGTAATGTTGGAATTGGTTTAAAACTGCCATTTATGTCTATTGTAAGTTAATTTTCATTTGTCCGTAGTCTGTCTTTCTAATATGACGCACAACGTTACCCACTGCTATTTTTCTTTCAACGTATAGTGTTTTTTAAGTTCTTCAAAAATTGTATGAGTATACCAATCTTGTCCTGTACCTCTTCTATGAATAAAGTCCAAATATCTTTTATTATGAAATGCAGGGTTTTCTTTCAGCGATTTCATTATTTTGTTAAATTTTGCATTTTGTTTAAAGTCAGAAAACAATTCATAGCATTTATTTCTTACTTGAGAATATGATAAGACATAAATTGTTTTGAATAATGATTCTTCTTCAATTTGGATTTTTTTTGCATTTTTATCTGTTGTAATATTAAATTCTCCTAAATCATTAGTTACAACCAAATTAGCCTTGCTTTTATCTTTGGTTATTCCAACAATAATATCAGCATTTTTTATTCTGTTTTCGTTCTTAATTGCGACATTAAATCCTGTAATAATTGAATCTTCGATTCCTTCAGAATGTAATAATTTTGTTGAATCCATTATACTCTTTATAAATGTTGAAACAGCATAAGAACTTTTAGATAATTCAGAATCATTCGTTAAAAAGTCTACAGGACTTATATATGGTTTAAACCCTATTGGAAGTAAAAACAAATTTGTTTCATCTGCCAAATCAATATTAAAATTGTCCTTTAGAAATGTGTTGTAAAGCAAAATTGATTTATGAATAAGAGAATACAAAACAACTCCGATTTGTTCTTTATAAAAGTGGATTATGTTGTTTCTAAAGTCGTAAAGTCTATTTAAATTTTCTTCAGTAGTACGAAATGAGTTACCTTTTTCGGAAGAAACAAATTTCAAACATTCTTCAAAAGGCTTGGTTGTTCCATCTTTTCGGATAAGTCTTACATCTGGATAATTCTCGTTAATAAATGCTTTTAGAATTAATTCCCAACCATTAATCGCTAAAATTGTACAAATTTCATAGCGATAATTAAAGGCAGGTTTATTATGCAATTCTACACTGCTTATTATCGCAGATTTTGAATTTTCTAATAATGATTCTGATAGTGGTTTCATTTCTTATAGTTGTGGGTAATGATTGTGTATATTCTATTGTTGTTATATTTCTTTCAATAATTGTCTCTGTTTATTTAGTTATGTGAATGTACTATTTTTTTTATAATATCATCAAACAAACAGATAGTTAATTAAATATTGCAAACCTAAATAGTTTTCTTCAAAATTGTTTATACTTTTATAAAAAACATTAGAACCATTATGACAATTCAAGAATACTTAGACTCCGTAAATAAAAGATTCAAAGCAGGTATTTCAAGAGAACATTCATATAGATCAGACCTTGAAGTTTTAATCCGTGATATTGTTAAAGGCGTTGAAATAACAAATGAGCCCGCTAATGTAACAGATTGTGGAAATCCCGATTATGTTATTACAAAAGGTAAAATCCCAATTGGATATATTGAAGCAAAGGACATTGGAAAAGACTTAAAAAGCACTCAATACAAAGAACAATTCACAAGGTATAAAAAAGCACTTGACAATCTGATCATAACCGATTATATCTGGTTTCAATTTTTTCAGAATGGAGAATTGGTACATGAAATAAAAATTGGAGAAATCGAAAATAATTCTATAATTCCTATTAACGATAATTTCGAAGCCTTTGAAAACCTAATTAAGAACTTCTGCACATTCGTTGGCCAAACCATAAAATCATCCAAAAGGCTTGCTGAAATGATGGCAGCAAAAGCCCGATTACTTGAAAATACGATTGAACGAGCTTTAACATCCGATGAAGAAACACAAGAAAACACATCGCTCCGTGGACAATACGAATCATTTAAACATATTTTAATACATGATTTAACCCCAAAAGGATTTGCCGACATATATGCTCAAACTTTAGCTTATGGAATGTTTGCAGCTCGTTTGCATGATCCGACATTAGATGATTTTAGCCGACAAGAAGCAGCTGAACTAATTCCTAAAACCAATCCCTTTTTAAGAAAGCTTTTTGGTTACATTGCTGGACCCGATATCGACGAACGAATTAAAAGAACAGTTGATAACCTAGCTGAAGTTTTCCGAGCTACTAATGTGGATGCATTGCTACATAATTTTGGTAAAAGCACCCAAATGCACGACCCTATAATTCATTTTTATGAAACATTTCTTTCTGAATACGACCCAAAACTCCGTAAAGCAAAAGGTGTTTGGTACACGCCAGAACCAGTAGTTAATTTTATTGTTCGTGCTGTGGATGATATTCTAAAAACTGAATTTGACATAAAAGACGGTTTAGCCGATACTTCCAAAACCAAAATTACAATTAAAGACTATTCAAAGGCCACAGCAGATATGCGTTCCAAAACAAAGCAAGTTGAAAGAGAAGTTGAAGTACATAAAGTTCAAATTCTGGATCCGGCAACAGGAACGGGTACTTTTTTAGCAGAAGTAGTTAAGCACATTTACAATAACAAATTTAAAGCCATGCAAGGTGCATGGAGTGGTTATGTAGAAGACCATTTGATTCCTCGTTTAAATGGTTTTGAGTTATTAATGGCTTCGTACTCCATGGCTCATTTAAAACTTGATATGCTTTTAGCTGAAACAGGATATAAAGCAAAAAAAGATCAACGTTTTAATATCTTCCTAACAAATTCATTGGAAGAACACCACCCCGATAGTGGAACTTTGTTTGCTGGTTGGTTAAGTAGTGAAGCAAACGAAGCTAATAAAATTAAACGAGACACACCTGTAATGTGTATACTTGGAAATCCTCCATATAGTGGCGAAAGTTCCAATAAAGGAGAATGGATAATGAACCTAATGGAGGATTATAAAAAAGAGCCTGGCGGAAAAGAAAAATTAAAAGAACAGAATTCAAAATTTATAAATGACGATTATGTGAAATTCTTACGTTACGGACAGCATTATATTGAAAAAAATGGAAGTGGTATTTTGGCTTTTATCAATCCTCATGGATTTTTAGACAACCCTACTTTCAGAGGAATGCGATGGAACTTACTTAAAACTTACGATAAAATTTATACTATAGATTTACATGGTAATTCAAAGAAAAAAGAAATTAGTCCTGATGGTTCTCCCGACATAAATGTTTTTGATATAATGCAGGGTGTTTCAATTAACTTATTTATAAAAACTGGACAAAAGAAAGCCAACGAATTAGGCAAGGTATTTCATTATGATTTATTTGGGAAACGTGAATTGAAATATAATTTTCTTTCTGAAAGTTATTTGAAAGATATAAACTTTAAAGAATTGCCAATTGTCGAACCAGACTATTTTTTTGTGGTAAAGGATTTTGAAGTAAAAGAAGAATACAGTAAAGGAATTTATTTAATAGATTTATTTGCAATTAATTCTTTAGGAGTTCAAACTCATAGAGATGCTTTTAGCATAGATTATTCAAAAGAAAAATTAGCAGAAAGGATTAATGAGTTTTATGATGAAACAAAAGAAAACACAGAGATTTTAAATAAATATTCTATTAATGAAAATAAGGAGTGGCAATTAAAAGATAAAAGGAAAGGGGTCTTCAATCCAAATAAAATTGTAGATATAACTTATCGACCATTTGATAATCAATTTATATATAATGATAAGAATATTGTTGATAGACTTAGAGATGCTGTATCAAAACACATTATACAAAAGGACAATATTTGTTTAGTTGCATCAAGACAATGTGTGTCTGACTGGAGATATATTTTTCTTTCAAAATTTATAATTGAATCTAATTTAACAGGAACTGCGGGTAGATTTGGATCTGGTAATTTCTTTCCTCTTTACCTTTACTCTGAAACTATTGAACAAAACCTTCAAAGAGCACCTAATCTAAACCAAGAAATTATAAGCCAAGTTGCAAAAACAATTGGATTAATATATACAAATGAAAAAGAAGAAACCAAAGATACTTTTGCGCCAATTGATGTTCTGGACTATATATATGCAGTATTATATTCTCCAATGTACAGAGAAAAGTACAATGAATTCCTAAAAATTGATTTTCCAAGAGTTCCTTACCCAAAAGACCAAGAAACATTCTGGCAATTGGTTAAATTGGGTGGAGAAATTCGTCATATTCATTTATTGGAATCGGCTAAAGTAGAAGAATACATTACATCCTATCCTCAAGATGGAGATAATCGTATAACACGCAAACTTGGTAATTCCGATTGGGAGTTAATAGATACCGAAAAACAACTTGGTTGCATTTGGATAAATGATGAACAGTATTTTGAAAATATTCCTTTAATAGCTTGGGAATTTTATATTGGAGGTTATCAGCCTGCACAAAAATGGCTCAAAGACCGCCGAGAAAGACAATTAAGTTTCGAAGATATTTTACACTATCAAAAAATTATAGTAGCTCTTTCCGAAACTGATCGAATCATGAAAGAAATTGATAAAATTGAAATTGAATAAATTTGAAAAGATGGATTATGATTAAAATGTCATCAAAACACTTTATAGCAAGTATAATTAAGGATAATCTATTAACAGGGATTGAAGTTGATGGTTTTATTGAGCTTGATGAAACCTTAAAAATAAAAAAAGACCAAATATTTATTAATCATTGCGTATTTCATGAAGAATTTATTATATCTACAAAATGTAAAACATCTTTAAAATTCAAGGACGTTCAATTTAAACGCGGTTTAATATTTGATCAAGCAGATATCGCTATAGCAAATTTTGAGAATTGCAATATCCAAAAATTAGTTATTAATAATTGTTCGTTTGAAAATTTTTTTCAAATCGAAGAAAAAACAGAAATAAATGAAATAGCAATCCTAAACAGCGAATTCGAAACCAAACTTATTATTAAAAATTCTAAAGTTCTTAATTTTGATAGAATACATAATTGTCTAAATATAACTTCTCTTGAAATTATAAACTCAGAAATTTATGGAAGATTTGATATTAACAAAAGCAATTGTAAAGTACTGAGAATTACAGATTCAATTTTTCATAATGATATCTGGATTCAGGATTCTGCATTTGAAAAGTACATATTAATGCAAGAAAGTAAGTTTCTGGGAAGATTAAATTTTGAATTTTGTAATGTGAAAGATTTTTATTTAGGAAAATGTATTATCAATTATTTAAGTTTTAAACTACCAAGAAAAATTAAAAGAACCTTAACAAATAATTTTCACATCAGAAACACTTCTTTTCAAAATGAATGCATCATAGAAGATGAATATAGTAGTGCAAATGAAATATCAATAAATAAATTGAAATTAGGGTTTGGTCCAGATATGAAAGGCGAACTTATCATCAGAAAAATTATTGCTAATGAAATATTGCTAAATGGTAATAATTATTATTCTGATGTCTTATTTGATAATGTTAATGCTAATAATATTTTAATAGATAAATTTTCAAATTATAAATCACTGCGGTTTTTTAATCTTGATTCAATTAATCAAAAATCTAATTTTAAAATTTTTAAATCGAACTTGGGTAATACACACTTTAATTAC
>JAUWQL010000028.1 GCA_030611105.1 Bacteroidales bacterium | reverse complement strand
ACCGGAGCAGAAATATATGCAAGAATAGAAAGCTTTGTATCAACATCAAGAAAACATAATCGTAATATCTTCTCCGAATTATGTAATACCTTTGAAGGAAACAATTTTATTACCGAAATGACCAGCTAAATATTTACGATTTTACTTTAAATGATACTACAGGAAATTCTATGCCTCTTTCATCAATTATCGGTGACAAATATGTTTTAATTGATTTTTGGGCTGCATGGTGTAATCCTTGTCGTCAGGAGAATCCAAACCTGGTAGCTAACTATGCTAAATATAAAGATAAAGGATTCGAAATCTTTGGAGTTTCATTTGATAAAACTCGCGAAGCATGGATTAAAGCAATTAAAGATGACGGGCTTACCTGGCCGCAAGTTTCTGATTTAAAATATTGGGATTCTGAAGCTGGTAAATTATATGCTGTTAGGTCAATTCCTCATAATGTTCTTTTAGATAAAGATGGAATAATATTAGCAAAAAATCTTCGTGGCGAAGATTTGGGAGCTAAGTTAGCAGAATTATTAGATTAGATATTTATTACCATAATATTATCGGGAGTGTAAGAATTTTTTTGCACTCTTTTTTTATTTATTGATTCCTGCAATTCACTACAATTTAATTACAGTTCATTTCATTTAGCTTTTTTTTGCTTGTGTTTATTTGGAATATTGTATCATGAAAATAAACCGAATTATAAATCAAATTTAAATTTCATGAAAGCACGAGTAATATTATTAATGAGTTTTATCTTTTTAGCATCGTTTTATGTTGATGCAAAAGAGAATGCACGAGTTAAAAGAGATGATTGGGACAGCAGGGAACATTTCTATAAATCAAAAGATTCGTTTTCAGCATATAAAATAGAATACAAAGGAAAAATTACTGTTTCTGACAACGATAAAAATGTTGAAGCCATTTCTCCCAATGGATATCTAAAAATTACAAAATCCTCTTTTGGCAATAGCCGTACAATTAAAATTGAAAGTGATGACAAAGGAAACCTGACAAAAAAATATCTTGAAGGGAAAAAAGAAATTGCTTTTGAGCCGGAAGGACAAGAATGGTTAGAAGAAATACTTATTGATGTTATCAGGAAAACCGGGATTGGCGGCAAAGAAAGAATCCTTAGATTTTACAACAAGGGTGGCGTAAATGCAGTTTTAGACGAGATCGAAGATTTTGAAAGAAGCAGTGGATATTCTTACTATAAAACGACAAGTCATGCCATATTTTATTTCCAATCTGTCGAATATAGCGGATTGAATGTAAAGTATCTTTATTACAAGACATTAGTAAACGAAATTAATTTAAATAAAGAAGAAGTAGTTAAAGTCCTTAAGGCTTTAACCGATATTTCATCTAACAGTACGAAAGGTACTCTTTTAAGAGCAATCTTAAATAAATATGAGCTGGATTCATATTCAATGGAGAAGTTTCTTGATGTAACCGAAACCTTAAGTTATAACACTGAGCGTGGTAATACACTTAGAGCTTTTATAAAAAAATACGATATAACAACAGAAAATTCACGTGAGTTTTTTGATGTAATCGAAGGAATGTCAATAAATTCTGAAAAAGGAAATGTATTAAAACCATTATTGGCAACTCAGAAATTAAATAAGCATGTTTTATCTGATTTAATCGAGGTAGTTGATGATGATTTTAGCTCAAATAGCGAAAAGGCTGCTATATTTAGAGTTTTGGTTCCTTTAGTTGTTGGTGATGAGGATTTAACAAGCCAATTTATAATGGCAGTTAAAGACTTAGCAAGCAGTTATCATTTACTTGAAGAAGAATTATTGGAATGGATAGCAAAAGGGAAAGTTGTTACTGATAAAAGCTTAAGTAAATCAGCCGTGCTTAATATGCTTGATATTGCAAGAACATACGATGCAAATACAAGAAAAAGTACTGCCCTAAGAAATTTACATGGCTCAATGACAAATGACAAGGAAGTTCTGGAAGCTTATTTTGATGTCATTAAAAGTATGAATCTTGAAATGGAACAGTATAACTTATTACTTGATTTAATAAGATATCATAAATTAGATGTGACAGGTTACCTGCATCTTTTAGATGTAGTTGAAGAAATTGCAGACGATGACTACGAGCATGGAGCTTCGGCAATTTTACGAGAGGTTATTAAAGATTTACCAAACAATCCTGAGGTTATTATGGCATTCTTCGATGCTTTGGATGAGATTGACCATGACTCCGGGAAAGAGGAAATTATTAGAATGTTCTGTGAGCGTGGTAAATTAGATAAAAGAACAATTGTATATCTACTTAAAACTGTTGAAGATATTGAAGTAGATATCGAAAAAGCAACATCATTAATGAATATTAAAAAAGTTATGCCACAGGGTGATGATGAACTAACTTATATTTTTAACAGTGTTGCCGATGATATAAAGTCAGATTACGAATACGAATGTGCAATGAATTAATAATAGGTTTGTTAATTTTTTAAGGTACGAATAGTTATTTTTAAAATATGCCTTGAGATTTCAGTTGAAAATTGTTTAAATTAGAAATCTCAAGGTTTTTTAATATTTAATCAATGCAAATTCGAAAAATAATATCCATTTTCCTTGTTAATGTATTCTTGGGTTTAATACTTTATTCTTATTTGCATTATAGCCAATTAGGCGAATTTCCAAAATATTCAGATAATTGGCTCCTGTTTATTTACTTGTTATTTGGAACTAATATTGTTGGTTTTGCGATTGTTGCAGTAAATACCATATTGAATAAAATTCCATTTTGGCGCAATAATATAGGGCTTCGATTCATCTTTGGAATAGTTGTTAATTATGCTGTGATTCTAACTTTGGTATTTCTATGTGTTTGGTTATATCTAAAAGTATCAGAATTAAATTATACTATAAAAGCTTTACTCGAAGAATATAATGAGATAAAACTCAGAGTTTATATTCTAATTTTAGTTTTAGATATTTTGTATGTTGTATTCGACTTTTTAATTTATTCCTATAAATACTATTCACAAGGTCAAATACAAAATGCACGTTTAAGCCGCAGACAAATGGAACTGCAGTTCGAAGCATTGCGAACACAACTTAGTCCGCATTATTTATTTAATAGCTTAAATACCATATCATCATTAATTTATAAAGATGTTAATCAAACTGAGGAATACATACGTAAACTTGCAAATACATACCAGTACATATTAGAATCCGATAAAAAACAATTAATAAGCTTAAAGGAAGAAATTGATTTTATAAAAGATTATTGTTATTTGCTTAATATTCGGTTTGGGAAGTCTTTTAAAGTTTATATTGATGTTGACAGGTATTTTTCAGAGTATTTAATTCCTCCGATTAGTATTCAAATATTAGTCGAAAATGCAGTAAAACATAATGTTTTTGATGATGATGAACCTTTGGAGGTTGATATTATTGCTACTGATAATATGATTTATGTGAAAAATAAAATTTTAAAAACTCCGGCAAGCAGGGAGTCATTTAAGATTGGATTAGGCAATATTCGAAAACGATACGAGGTGTTTACCAATAAAAAAATAAATATAATAAAGAACGAGTATTTTACTGTCGAATTGCCATTGCTAAAACCTAAAACAAATGGTTAAGAACATAATAAATAATGCAGTTTTTAGGGTTTTTGCACCAATTTTTTATGGTGTTACTATGTATATTCTAGTTCTTCTAATCTTTGATAGAGTTCAACAATTATCTGATAATTTTCTTCTTATAGAAGCTGTTCTATGTGTAATAATTACCTATATGCTTTTTGAAACGATGCGCTTTTATATTTTATTGGTCGAAAAAAAGTGTCCGTTGAATTGCAGTATTGGTAAACGGATTATAATACAGGGTGGAGGATGCGTAGTTTTGTCTTTGCTTGTTACTTCTTTAATTATTTCATTTTATTTTTCAAAATTGGTTGGATTTCATTCATATAGAACCGAACTAATTGTATTTAATACCATATTCCTTATAACAAGCGTTCTGTATAATATGATTTATTTTAGTTTTTTCTACTTAAACAGGATAAACGTAACTCAATTAGATGAAGAAAATATATTACGTAAAAATATTGAGATTGAGTTAGATACTTTTAAAAATAAGATAAATCCGGAATTTTTATACCATAGTTTGGAAACATTAATAAGCCTCACAAAAAAGAATGTTGAAGAGGCTGATAGGTTTATTTTAAAACTTTCTGATGTCTATCGTAATATTTTATCAACAAAAAACAGTGAGCTTGTTAGTATTACAGATGAGTTTAAAATTTTGAAAACTTTAATTGAGATTTTTAACTATAAATTTCATGATAAGTTAAGTTTTAAATTCGATAATGGTATTAAAGAGTCGAAGCTCCGCTTGATTTCCGGGACCTTAGTTGTTATTATTGAAGATATTGTAAATCGTTCAATTATATCAGATATTCATGCTTTAGATATAAATTGTAAACTTGAGGATGGTTTCTTGAAAATTTATCATCCAATTCAAAATAAATTGATTCAGGTATTTTCAAAACAAACTGAAATCCGGCATTTAAAAAAAGCGTATCATTATTACGGTACAATGGATATTTCCATTGATGAAGAAAACAATATAAGAACATATTATATCCCGGTTTTTGAATTAGAGCTAATTAATAAATAATGAATATTTGTAATTTAAACGAATCGCCAACAAAATACTTGTCATTCCTGCGCATGCAGGAATCTAGTAATCTAACTTAGATTTCGGATCACCTACCCGACCTGTCCGTCCGGCAGGCGGGCGGCAGTCAGGAGTCCGGAATGACAGGGGGATAGTTTTTTTATAATTGTAATTACAGATAATCAAATAGTAAATTTTACGATTATGAGAATTTTAATTATTGAAGACGAAAAACCTGCAGTTGAAAAGCTGGAACTTCTGTTAAAAAAATATGATCCTCAAATTGAGATTTTATCAAGAATCTCAACAGTCGAAAAAAGCGTGAGCTATTTAAAAGATAATCAAAAAGATGTTGATTTAATTTTTCTGGATATTCAGTTAACCGATGGATTAAGTTTTGATATTTTTAAATTAGTAAAAGTAGAAAAACCAATAATATTTACAACCGCTTTTAATGAGTATGCCATTGATGCTTTTAAATTGAATAGTATTGATTATTTATTGAAACCTTTGAGTTTTGATGATCTTTCGAAAGCAATGGCTAAAATTAAAAGCATGAAAGCGAATCTGCCATCTGATAAACCTCAAACTAATATATCTCTTGATCAGCTTGCACAATTAATTTCAGGAGCTAATCAAAAATACAAATCACGATATCTTGTTAAAATTGGTGAGCACATTAAATCAATTGCTGTTGAGGATATTTACTTCTTTTATGCAGAGGGGAGAATCGTTTTTATTATCACCAATGAAAAAAGAAAGTTTATTGTTGACAGTACACTGGAAGAACTTTCAAATCAACTAAACCCAAATAAATTTTTTAGAGCTAACAGGTCGTTTATTATTAATTTTGATCATATAAGCGATGTTATCGTTTATTCAACCAGTCGGTTAAGAGTGAAATATCCTTTCGAATTCGAAAAAGAAATTATTGTAAGTCGCGAAAAGGTTTCCGATTTTAAGGCTTGGTATGGTGGTAAAGAGTAAAAACTGCTAAGTTAAGCGTAGCGTCGTATTTACTTTTTATTCATTTGTTTATAACACCCTTAATTTGTAATCCGTGCCTTCGAGATGAACAATCTTTTAATCACAAACTTTGTTTTATTGTTTAATAATAATATTTTTATAGAAACAGTTGATAGAACACTATATTAATGCAGAAAGACCAGAAATATTTACCAACTTAAAAAACAATAACATGTATCTATTTTTTGACACAGAAACAACAGGACTACCACGAAATTGGAAAGCACCTGTGACAGATTTGAATAATTGGCCAAGAATGATTCAAATTGCATGGATTTTATGTGATAACGAAGGAAATCGAATTGAATCAGACGATTTTATTATTAAACCAGAAAATTTCAAAATTCCTATAGACGCATCAAGGGTTCATGGAATTTCAACTGAAAGAGCTATTAATGAGGGAGAAAATCTTGAGAAGGTTCTAATAACATTTAATGAATTAGTTGGACAAGCTGATTATATAGTTGCTCACAATATTAGTTTTGATGAAAAGATTTTGGGAGCAGAGTTATTAAGAAAAAGTATTAGAAGTGATTTTGAAAAGAAAAGAAAATTGTGTACGATGCAAGCATCTACAAGTTATTGCAAGCTTCCTGGCCCATATGGATACAAATGGCCAAAATTATCAGAATTACATATAAAACTATTTGGAGAAGATTTTGACGAAGCGCATGATGCTTCGGTAGATATTAATGCTACTGAAAAATGTTTCTGGGAATTGAGAAAAATTGGGTTAATATAAAAAAGTATATACCTGCAATAAAAACTCATAAAGCATGCCGGGTAATATGAGTAATAGGATGTTCGTGGTTTACATTAGCTTCGTTACCGTTTAACAGAAAATGCTCTGCTTGTTTTACAAAGTACAGCACGCATTTCTGTCTACTGAAAATAAGTTTTTTATCATGTTGAGGAATTTGAAAAAAATCGAAAAAAATCGTATTTTTGTATAAAAGAGAATTTTATTATGCATACAATAAGATTGAAAATAAGTGATAAGGTTTACGACAAATTGATATGGCTTCTCAGTAAATTCAATAAAGATGAAATAGAAATAGTTTCAGATACAGAGAATTATACAGAAACTAAAGAATATTTAGAAAATGAATTAAATGAAATTCTTAATGGAAAAGCATCATTTCATACTTTAGAAGAATTTGATAAAAATATTGAAGACACTATTCGTGCGGATGAAACTCAAATTTAAAACTACTTTTACTGATAGGTTGGTAAGACAAGTTAGTTACATATCTTATGATTCTCCTGCACGAGCCAGAAAGTTCAAAAACGATTTGATAAAACAAATCAAGAAAATCTCTAAAAATCCTTACTCATTTAGAAAGTCTGTTTATTTCGAGGATGAGAAAATTCGAGAATTAATTTTCAAAGGATATTGTGTTGTTTTTAGAATAAATGAAAGCGAAAATTCTTTAGAAGTATTCGGCTTTACAAAATATCAGGATAATCCTACTGATTGAAAAATAAAAATGGCTTGTTATTTTTAACAATTCTAAATAAATAAGGGATGAGAAAAATTGTTATCTCGCTTTTGGTAGTTATTAGTTTTTTTTCCTGTAATAATCAGCAGCAAAATCATAAGATTAATAAACAGTTTGTTACGGTGAGCGTTTTACCTCAGAAATATTTTGTGGAGAAAATTGCTGGTGATCGTTTAAACATTAATGTAATGATTCCTCCCGGGGCGAGTCCAGTTACTTATGAGCCAACTCCAAAACAAATGAAGGAATTATCTGCTTCGAATTTATATATCAGAATTGGTCATATCGAGTTTGAAAAATCCTGGATGAAAAAACTAAGAGATATTAATCCGAAAATGCAAGTTGTAGACCAATCAGTTGTAGCAAACCTAATTGAACCTGAATACAAACCTAATGATGAGCATGAACACAAAGGTCATCATCACCATGGTGTTGATCCACATATATGGACATCACCTAAAGAAGTGAAAAAACAAGTCGATTTTTTATATCGGTATTTGATTAAAACTTATCCTGAATTCGACACAGATTTTACTAGAAATTATAATTCTTTTTTAAACGAGATAGATAGTCTGGATTCATATATTACTGAACAATTAAAGTTGTATCATGGAAATAAGTTCATGATTTTTCATCCTGCATTAAGCTATTTTGCTCGTGATTATGGTTTAATACAAATCTCAATCGAAATTGATGGTAAGGAACCAACACTTGCTAATATTCAGGAAATTATTGAACTAGCTAAAGAAGAAGAAATAAAAGTTATTTTTGTACAAAAGCAATTTAGTACACACAATGCTGAAATTATTGCCAGAGAAATAAATGGCAGGGTTGTTCAAATCGATCCTTTATCATATAATTGGTCCGAAAGCTTGAAATTGATCGTTGACGAAATAGTAAAATCATATACAAATTAAATAAATAGTACTTAGAGTGAATTAAAGTTAAGAGTGTCTAAAGTTATTTAGGATAAAAATATAGATAATGATAAAATGCTTGAATGATAAAATGATGATAGAAAATAATGACAAATCCCGATAGCTATTGGGAAAAGATTCATCATACAGAAAATAACATTTAATCATTTCTACTAAAATTTATACTGAGCGTAGTCGAAGTATAACAGCAGAACCTTCAAATTCAAGTAAAAGTAATGAGTAAAATTGTTGAAATAAAGTCAGTTTTTGCAGGATATAATGATGAGATAATTTTAAAAGATGTTTCGTTAGATATTTTCGATGATGATTTTGTTGGTGTTATTGGTCCGAATGGCGGGGGGAAAACAACATTGCTAAATGTAATTTTGGGACTTTTAAAACCTTTAAAAGGCTCTGTGAAATTTTGTGACGACCTTAGAACGGATCGAAATAATAAGATTGGATACTTACCTCAACAAAATAAAATTGACAGAAAATTTCCTATAACCGTAAAAGATGTGGTATTATCAGGTCTTATTTATAAGTCAGGTTTTTTATGCAGGCATTCAAAAGCAGATAAATTAAATGCCGATAATACATTAGAACGAATAGGAATATGCAATATTAAAAACTCACCAATAGGAGAACTGTCCGGTGGACAAATGCAAAAAGTATTATTGGCAAGAGCAATTGTTTCTTCACCACGTTTATTAATCCTCGACGAGCCAAGTACATTTGTTGATAATCAGTTCGAAGGAGAACTATATGAGATTTTAAATGAGCTCAACAAAGAAATGGCTATAATCATTGTAACTCACGATGTTGGAACTATTTCAAGCCATGTTAAAACAATCGCTTGTGTAAATCGCAGTTTGCATTATCATAAATCAAATAAAATATCAGAAGAACAGTTGGCATTATATGATTGCCCAATTAAATTAATTACTCATGGCGAAGTACCACATACGGTATTAAAAAAACATAATCATTAAAATGATTTCAGAACTATTGCAATATAAATTTATTACTAACTCTTTATTGGCAGGTATTCTGGCAAGTATAAGCTGTGGGATTATTGGCACTTATATAGTAACACGCCGAATGGTGTTTTTAAGTGGAGGAATAACTCATGCTTCATTTGGAGGAATTGGTATAGGATACTTTTTTGGTTTTAATCCTATAATTTCTGCAGCAGTATTTGGTATTCTTTCAGCACTGGGAATTGAATTTGTATCGAAAAGATCGGAAATCAGAGAAGACTCGGTTATAGGTATTTTATGGTCGTTTGGTATGGCTGTGGGAATCATGTTTATTTTTCTAACGCCAGGTTATGCTCCTAATTTAATGTCTTATTTATTTGGGAGTATTCTAACAGTTTCTACACTGGATATTTTATTAATGTTGGGTTTGAGCTTGATCCTGATTATTGTATTCGTCTCTTTTTACCGCATTATTCTTTTTATTTCTTACGATCAGGAGTTTGCAAGAACCCACAGGATAGCTGTAGATTTAATTAATTATATACTTATAAGTTTAGTTGCATTAACTATTGTACTTAATATAAAGGTAGTTGGTATTATATTGGTAATTTCTTTATTAACAATTCCACAATCAACAGCGAATTTATTTACAAAAAATTTCAAAAACATTATCATAACTTCAATTGTTATAGGTCTTATTGGTGCTTTTCTTGGATTAATTATTTCATATAAAATTAATATTCCATCTGGTGCATCAATTATTTTTTCATTGGTTATGATCTTTATATTGGCTAAGTTATTTCAATTATCTATAAGGAAAATCAAGTTAAAAAAACAGAGGATATAAAAGATTTTAATATCAAATAAATAAGATATATTTTCGCATAAATTTTATTATTCAAGTTAAAAATAAAAATCAATAAAAATGACTTACGATTTAATTATAATAGGTAGCGGACCAGGTGGTTACGTAGCTGCAATCAGGGCATCACAGTTAGGTATGAAAGTAGGAGTGGTTGAAAAATCTGAATTAGGAGGTATATGTCTTAACTGGGGCTGTATACCAACCAAATCATTACTTAAAAGCGGACAAGTTTTTAATTATATAAAGCATGCTGCCGATTATGGTATAAGCATCGAAGGGGAAGCCAAAGCAGATTTCGAAAAGATGGTACAAAGGAGTCGTGGTGTTGCTGATGGTATGAGCAAAGGAATTCAGTTTCTTTTCAAAAAAAATAAAATAGATCATATCCGGGGATACGGTAAATTAAAGAACAATCAAACAGTTGAAGTAACAGATGCTGATGGAAATACGCAGGAGATTGAAGCAAAACATATTATTTTAGCGACGGGAGCACGATCAAAAGAATTGCCTAATTTAAAACAAGATGGTAAAAAAATAATTGGCTATCGAGAGGCTTTGATATTACCAAAACAACCGGAATCAATGATTGTTGTTGGTTCAGGAGCAATTGGCAGTGAGTTTGCTAATTTCTATAACTCAGTCGGTACAAAAGTTACTTTGGTTGAGTTTTTACCAAATGTTGTTCCAAACGAAGATGAAGAAGTATCGAAACAATTAGGTCGCTCTTTCAAAAAGGCAGGTATAAAAGTTATGGTCAGTTCTTCAGTAGAGTCTGTTGATACAAGCGGAGATGTTTGTAAGGTTGTTATTAAGACTAAAAAAGGAGAAGAAACTTACGAAGCTGAAATTGTTTTATCTGCCGTAGGAGTAACTCCAAATCTTGAAAATATAGGAATTGAAGAATTAGGAATTGAGCTTGAAAAAGGAAAAATAAAAGTTGACGATTATTATAAAACTAACCTTGTTGGAGTTTATGCAATAGGTGATATTGTTCATGGTCCTGCCTTAGCTCATGTTGCTTCGGCCGAAGGAATAACTTGTGTCGAAAAAATTGCTGGTTTAAGTCCTGAACCTGTTAATTACAATAATATTCCGGCTTGTACATACACTTCTCCTGAGGTTGCATCTGTTGGTTTAACTGAAAATGCAGCTAAAGAAGCCGGATATGAAATTAAAGTAGGTAAATTCCCTTTTACTGCTTCGGGAAAAGCAAGTGCTGCCGGTGAAAGAGATGGATTTGTTAAATTAATCTTTGATGAAAAATACGGGGAGCTGTTGGGCGCACATCTAATCGGTGCTAATGTTACTGAAATGATTGCTGAATTGGTTGTTGCCAGGAAACTAGAGACTACTGGTCATGAATTAATCAAATCAATTCATCCTCATCCAACCATGTCCGAGGCTATTATGGAAGCTGCAGCTGCAGCTTATGATGAGGTAATTCACATTTGATATATAATTGGTATAAAAAAAAGTGGATGATTTTTTCATCCACTTTTTGTATTAATAATTTTAGGAAATTTGTCTGTTGAAAGATACAGAGTAAGTTTATCTGTTTTCTTTACTTTCTGATTTCAGTTTTTTGACTGAATAACTCTTTGCAATAGTTGCTTTTAGTTAACGAAAGTAAAAAAGTAAGAGTAACAATTATAAATATAATTATAACTCCAATATTTACTTCTTTATAAACATTTTTTGATTGGGATTTAACAACCATGTTCATAATGCTTAGGTTAATTCTCACAATTAGATTTTATTTTAGATTAAAATAGTGCTACAAAAACCTCTTCGATTTGTCATATCGAAGAAACAAGTTACAACTATTTTTTTAATGATTGTGTATGCTAGACGAGTTTTTTTATAAAATGGTTGCGTTACGATTAAATTTTCATTTTATTTTTTAATATTCTACGCAACCCAAGTACTATTTTCTTCATCTACACTTTATAAAACAAACAAAAAAAGTTTTGCAAGCTTTTTGTAGTAAAATTATTCATAAATTTGTATATCATCGAAAAACCGGGGATATCTTTTGGATAATTACACTGACATTATAAAAGCTTGCCTAAAAGGCAATCGGGTAGCACAAAACAGATTGTATCAGCTTTTTGCCGACAAGATGTATGGAATGTGTTTGCGATATGCCGATAATGAAGATGAAGCAAAAGATATATTGCAAGATGGATTTATAAAAGTTTTTTTAAATCTTAAGCAATTTAATAATAAAGGTTCTTTCGAAGGTTGGATTAGAAGAATTATTGCGAATACGGCACTGGAGAGATTTAGAGATAAAAATTATTTGTTTGCTGTAAATATGGAAACGGAGTATGACGCGAATCATAAACAATACGATCATATTTTGAGTGATTTAGCAGCAAAAGATTTATTAAGGCTGATACAGGAATTGTCGCCGCAATACAGAATGGTTTTTAACCTTTATGCAGTTGAAGGGTATTCACATAAAGAAATATGTGAAAAACTAAATATTAAAGAGGGAACTTCCAAATCTAACTTGTCACGGGCACGTGAAATATTGAAAGAAAAAGTGAAAAAATATTATAACATAAGTGTAAACTGGGTATGATGGGTGCGAATTTTGAACAGATGGATGGTATTTTTAGAAAACAGTTGAGGGATTATTCTCAATCTGTTCCTGATGATATTTGGAGGAATATTGAACAAACATTAGATAATAACAAAAAAGCAAAAAGAATTACTATTTATAAAATTGCTGCTGCAGTAGCTGCTTTTGCAATTATCGGCTCAGGTTATTTATACTTGTCAAAAAATGGTGAAAGTTTTAATAACAACATAATAGTGATTACTGAAAATAATTTACAACAGGAATCTGAAAACGAAGCGAAAATATTTAATCAGGAAAAAGTTAATGAAAGCATTGCTAATAATCTCGAAAATAAAAAAATCGAAGAACCTGATGTAGAAAATAAAAAACTTATTGCTGAAGCAGATTTTGCAGAAATTAAATCTTACAATTTAAATAATCTAATGCTTGTTGAAAGTGATATTGAAAAAAGAGAAAAAAATCTTGAAAAACTTTCACAAAAGCAAATATCTATTAAATCAGAAGATGTTGAGTTAGCTATAATTGACGTAAGAAAACAAAGAGTTAAATCATATTTAAACTCGCTTCCTGATATTTATAATTCCTATGCATTAAATGATTTAATAGAAATTAAAGAGCCTGAAAATAGTAAATGGGTTTTAGGAGGGGAGTTTTCACCTTTATATTCATACAGGTATATTGCTGATGCAGGTGGTGACTATAATCAAGATTATTATAATAGTGTAGAAAATCCTATTATGTCTTATACCGGAGGATTAAATTTGCAATATAAAGTAATTAACAGGTTTACTGTTCAGGCGGGCGTTTATTATACAACTATGGGTCAATCTCTTGATTATATGTCGGTTTATGCTAATGCAGCATATGATTTGGTTGCCGAAGAATACAAAGACAGATTTATAAATTCGTATTCAATTACAAATTCATCAGGTGATGTTTCATTTAACTCGCCGTATGTAATTGTTGACGAAAAATCAATGAGAGTTAGTAATCTTTCAGATAGCAAAGGGGTAGCCGATGTATCCGATCCGATATTTAATAATCTTGATGCAGAAATTCAGCAGAGTTTCCAATATGTAGAAGTACCCTTCTTGATGCGGTATAAATTAATTGATAAAAATATAGATTTTAATATTGTTGGTGGATTTGGAGCTAATTTTTTAATTGGGAATGATGTGTATCTTAAGTATGCCGGTAATAAAGAAGTTATTGGCGAAACGAAAGGTGTAAATACAATTAATTATAATAGTATACTTGGGTTTGGTATTGAATATCCGCTAATGGATAGAATAAATATTCGTTTGGAACCATCCATTAAATATTATTTAAATGAAATTAATTCCAGTTCGTCTGTCGAATCGCATCCTTATTCGATTGGAATATATGCCGGAGTTAATTACTCATTTTGATAATTCTCATATTTACCTTTAAAAAAATATCTATTTTTGTAACTTTTGTTACGATTTATTGTTTATCTATTATATAAACTTTTTGTGCTTTTGGATATTTAAAGTATAATAAAATATGAAAAGGAAATATACATTTTTGACTTTATTAGGATTGTTAATAGCTTCTCTTGTTTTTATTAATTCACGACCGGAAGAAAAACCTACTGATAATGATTTTGAGCAAGCTTTTCAAAGGAAATATTCAGTATTTTCATTATCACTTCCGGATGATTTAACGTTTGCTGGCGAGGCTGTTCCTTTAGATCATTTTGATATAAGGGAATCATTAGATCAGGAATTATTGATAAATACATACTGGCAATCACAAACACTTTTATTTATTAAAAGAGCCAATAAATATTTCCCTAAAATTGAAAAAATATTAAAAGATAATGGGATACCTGATGATTTCAAATATCTGGTTTTGGCCGAAAGCGACTTGAAAAACGCAGTTTCACCATCAGGAGCTGTTGGTATTTGGCAGTTGTTAAAAGGAACAGCTAAAGATTATGGATTAGAAGTGAACGATGAAGTAGATGAAAGATATCATTTCGAAAAATCTACTGAAGCAGCATGCGGGTTTTTAAAAGATGCGCACGAATTATTTGGTAGCTGGACAATGGCTGCTGCATCTTATAATATGGGACGAAGGGGGTTGATAAGACAGGTAACCAGGCAAAAAGAAAATAATTATTATAACTTATTACTTAACGACGAAACAGGTAGATATATATATCGTATCCTTGCTATTAAGTTGATTCTTAAGAACCCTGATCAATACGGATTTCATGTTAGAGATAAAGATATGTATCACCCGGTTCCAACCTTTGATGTTAAAGTAGATTCTTCAGTTACTGATTTTGCAGATTTTGCCAAGAAATATTCTATAAATTACAAAATTTTGAAGTATTTTAACCCTTGGTTAAGAGACTCTTTTCTTACGAATAAAACCAATAAAGAGTATTTAATAAAGATTCCAAAAGAAGGATATAGAAGTTACTCAAAAATTATTGATTATTCTGAAATTGACTCAACTGCTGTTATTGATTAAAAGATTTAAACATTGGATAAAGAATTACTGCAACAACTTGATGAAAAAGTAAAAAAAACATCCGAAGTTACGGTTCTTGGTGCAAGAGTTCATAACTTAAAAAATATTGATGTTTCAATTCCTCGAAATAAACTTACAGTAATTACGGGTTTAAGCGGAAGCGGAAAATCTTCTCTGGCTTTTGATACAATTTATGCTGAAGGGCAAAGGCGTTATATTGAGACCTTGTCAACTTATGCTCGTCAGTTTATTGGTAATATGGAACGTCCGGATGTTGATCAAATAACAGGATTAAGTCCTGTTATTTCAATTGAGCAGAAGTCAACAAACAGAAATCCTCGATCAACAGTAGGAACAATAACCGAAATATATGATTTTCTCAGATTACTATTTGCACGCGCTTCTGATGCTTATTCATATGTTACTGGCGAGAAAATGGTCAAGTATACCGATGAACAAATCATAAAATTAATACTTGATCAGTTTAATGGTAAAAATATCATGATATTAGCTCCCTTGGTACAAGGCAGGAAAGGACATTATCGGGAGTTGTTTGAGCAAACCAGGAAAAGGGGATATTTATATTCCAGAATAAATGGAAAAATAACTGAACTTACACATGGTCTTAAACTTGATCGTTATAAAACGCATCATATTGAAACTGTTATTGATAAACTAAAAGTATCTGATAAGGATGTTAAAAGATTAAAGAGAACAGTAAAAACGGCTATGGATCAGGGAAAAGGTATTCTTATGATTCTCGAAAAAGACACGGAGAATATTA
The DNA here is from genome assembly GCA_030611105.1 of Bacteroidales bacterium. Lineage (GTDB taxonomy): Bacteria > Bacteroidota > Bacteroidia > Bacteroidales > UBA12077 > UBA12077. The sequence goes on along the minus strand of JAUWQL010000028.1, from coordinate 16,271 downwards.
AATATTTCAGTCGAAAATTAATGTGTCCTACTAGCGGAATATCTTACAATGAACCTGCTCCACATACTTTTTCGTTTAATTCTCCGCAGGGAGCTTGTCCGGAATGTAATGGTTTAGGATATGTTAACCAAATAGATATAAAAAAAATCATACCTGATTCAAACCAAAGTATAAAGAATGGAGGAATAACACCATTAGGTAAGTATAAAAACATTTTATTTTTTTGGCAACTGGAAGCAATTGCGGCTAAGTATAAATTTACACTTGACACTCCAATAAAAGACATACCAAAAAAGGCATTAGATATTATTCTTTATGGTTCCGACGAATCATTTAAGTTGTTAAACACACCACTTGGCAAATTTTCCAATTATTTTTTAAGTTTTGATGGTATCGTTAATTATATCAATAATTTTCAGAGAGATAAAGCGATTGATAATGGTAAGAAATGGACCGATCAATTTGTTAAAAAAGTTATTTGCCCAAAATGTAATGGTCATCGATTAAAGAAAGAATCTTTGCATTTTAAAGTTGCCGAAAAAAATATTGCTGAAATAGCCAATATGGATATTGATGAATTATATGATTGGTTCGGTAACTTAGAAGAACAGTTTTCTGATAAACAAAAAATTATTGCACGGGATATTTTAAAAGAGATAAGGGAGCGTTTATTATTTTTACTGGATGTCGGATTAAATTACCTGGCATTGAATAGAACTGCAAGAAGTCTGTCAGGAGGCGAAAGCCAGCGGATCAGATTAGCCACACAAGTAGGTTCTAAACTGGTAAATGTTCTATATATTTTAGATGAACCCAGTATTGGCTTGCATCAAAAAGATAACCTGAAGCTGATAAACTCATTAAAACAACTTCGCGATACAGGTAATTCTATTATTGTTGTTGAACATGATAAAGAGATGATATTATCAGCAGATCATGTAGTTGACATGGGACCAAAGGCAGGACGCTATGGAGGAAGAATAGTTGCTACAGGAACGCCAGATGATATCTTAAAATCCTGCTCACTTACTGCAGATTATTTAAACCGTAAAAAAACGATTGAAGTTCCTCAAACACGAAGAAAAGGGAATGGCGAAGAAATTGTTTTAAAAGGAGCAACAGGGCATAATCTTAAGGATGTTATTTTAAAGCTGCCATTAGGTAAATTTATTTGTGTAACTGGTGTTTCTGGTAGTGGAAAATCTTCATTAATAAACGAAACATTACACCCGATTTTAAGCAAACATTTTTATAGAAGTAATAAACAGACCTTAGATTATGAATCCATTGAAGGAATTAAAAATATTGATAAGGTTATTGAGGTAGATCAATCACCTCTGGGTCGAACACCAAGATCTAATCCTGTAACTTATACTGGCGTGTTTTCTGATATTCGTAAACTATATGAGCAAATACCTGAATCTAAAATCAGGGGATACAAAGCGGGGCGTTTTTCATTTAACGTAAAAGGTGGTAGATGTGAAACATGTCAGGGCGCAGGATTACGAACTATTGAAATGAATTTCTTGCCTGATGTTTATGTGCATTGCAAAGACTGCAACGGAAAACGTTACAATAGAGAAACGCTCGAAGTAAAGTTCAAAGGAAAATCGATAAGTGATGTGCTTAATATGACAATCAACCAGGGTGTTGAATTTTTCGATCAAATACCATCTATTAAACAAAAATTAAAAGCACTTCAAAGCGTTGGCTTAGGTTATATCACATTGGGTCAGCCATCAACAACGCTTTCAGGGGGTGAATCGCAGCGTGTAAAATTAGCAGCCGAACTAGCTAAAAAAAGTACAGGAAAAACATTGTATATTTTAGATGAACCTACAACCGGACTACATTTTGAAGATATAAGAGTATTATTAAAAGTACTAAACAATATTGTAGATAAAGGTAATACTGTTATTGTAATTGAACATAATATGGATGTAATTAAAGTTGCTGATCATATTATTGATTTAGGCCAAGAAGGCGGAGCAAAGGGAGGCGAAATATTATGTACTGGTACTCCTGAAGAAATCGTAAAGAATAAGGAAAGTTATACGGCACAATTTTTAATTAAAGAACTTCAGTAAAATATTTCGTAAAAAAGCTTAATTTAGTAAGTTTAACCGGATATTTGACTTTAAAAACTAAGATATATGACAAACAAAGAATTAATAAAAGATGCTTTTCAGGAGAAGGGTTGGAATGAAATTCAAACAACAGATACCTGGGCCATTTTTAAAATAATGGCAGAATTTGTTGAAGGTTTTTCAAAATTATCTCGAATTGGGCCTTGTGTTTCAATTTTTGGATCTGCAAGAACAAAACCTGATAATAAGTATTTTAAACTCGCTGAAGATATTGCTTTCAACCTCACACAACAGGGGTATGGTGTAATTACAGGTGGTGGCCCCGGTATTATGGAAGCCGGAAATATGGGAGCAAAGAAGGGTAACGGGAAATCGGTAGGTTTAAATATTGATTTACCTTTTGAGCAATCTGCTAATGTATTTATCGATCCTGACAAACTAATAAGTTTTGAGCATTTTTTTGTAAGAAAAGTAATGTTTATGAGATATGCCCAGGGATTTATCGTATTACCAGGCGGTTTTGGTACTTTCGACGAGCTTTTTGAGGCAATTACCTTGATTCAAACTGAAAAAATAGGTAAATTTCCTATTATTCTGGTTGGATCATCCTATTGGCAAGGATTAATTAACTGGGTTAAAGAAGTAGTCTTGGCTGAGGAAAATAATATTAACGAAAAAGATCTTGATTTAATTCAGATTGTGGATACCGCCGATGAGGCTGTTGAAAAAATCAATGAATTTTATTCTGAATATTTATTGAGTCCAAACTTTTAATTTGTTATTTTTAACAGGGTGTAATTATTAACAAAGCACCGAAGTTATTAACAATTGTTAATAACCAATGTTGATAATTTGTTATTATTGTATTATTATAACTATTTTTATTGAGCCTTAGGGAATTTAATAATTACTTATATGATTAAACATTTATTGCTTCTTGTAAATATGTTTATCCTGTTAGTCCTGAATTTTATCTTTTCAGACGTAAGCGTGAATATGAATGCTCCCGGACAAGTAGAAGCAGGAAATGAGATTTATGTTGAAATTACATTAAATAAATCTGATTTTGATAGTTTTGCCAGATTTCAACAAGAAATCCCTGCTGGTTTAACTCCCGTTCCGGTTAATACTGCAAACGCTGATTTTAGTTTTAAAGATCAAAAAATAAAATTTATATGGTTAAAACTTCCTGCTGAGCAAGAAATAACAATATCATATAAATTACAAGTTGATCAAAGATTAAAAGGAACTTTTAATTTAAATGGAACATTTTCTTATATTGTCAATAACGAAAGAAAATCTGTAGAAGTTGATTCTAAGTACATAGTGATAAATCCTTCCTCAACTATTGATCCTAAATTGATTGTTGATATTAACGATTTTAAAAATCTTGTAGCTCCGGTTCAAAAAACAGGGTCAGGAGTTGAACAGGTAAAATGTATACGACAAACACCATATCTTGCTCAGGGAAGTAACGAATACCTGGTAAATTTACTCGTAAATAAGGGTAATAAGGAGAAATTTGCAAAGATCCAGGAAATGGTTCCTGAAGGATTTTCTGCTGTTGCATTAGAAAGTAAAGAAGCAATTTTTACTTTTAAAGATCAAACCGTAAAGTTGCTTTGGATGAACCTGCCAACTGACCCCTGTTTTGTTGTTTCGTATAAACTGGTTCCAAACGAAGGCCTTACTGAAAACCCAAATATGGATGGAACTTTCTCGTATATTGAAAATGACAATACTTTGAGCATCAATATAATTGAGAGAGATGTTAATTTGGAAAACGTGTCGATGGAAAATTTATTGGCTATTATTACTTCAACCAGAGAAGCTATAACCGGGCCAATTGATTATGTTCAGCCACAAGATTACACAGGTAAAGTAAAAATTGAAATAGCTGAAAGTGCTTTAAAGTTGATTCGTGAGAATACAAAACTTACAAATATGTTGGAACCTGAATCAGGAATTTATTACAGGGTTCAAATTGCAGCTGGTCATCGACCAATTAATATAAGCAGATATTTTAATAAATATAACTTAGATAAAGAAGTACGAACTGAGTTCCACGAAGGTTGGAGAAAGTATTCCGTTGGATCGTTCTATGTTTACAAAGCAGCTCGTGATTATAGAGTACATATATGGAATACAACAACAATAGATGATGCTTTTGTTTCCGCATATAATGAAGGGAAACGAGTTACGGTGCAGGAAGCATTAATGATTACAAGCCATGAGTGGTATCGTTAATTATAATTGATTTGTTCTAATGAGATTGTATAAATTTTTACCTGTATTAATAGTTCTCTTTTTAAGTGCGCAAATTATATTTGCACAAGGAGGCTACGAAGATTTACTATACCAGGAAGTAGAAGTCGAAAATCCTGTTTATATGCCTGTAATTGGAATTGGTACAGGTGTAATTAATTATTATGGAGAGCTGCAAACCGACTTTAGCAATATGATTCAGGGACAACCTGCCATCCGTTTTAATGTATATCAGTATATTGATAACAAGCATTTCTGGAAAATTAATATAAATGCAACTGTTGGTAATATTTCCGGCTATGAACGATCATTTGAGGATACCTCAAAAAATCTGAACTTTAAATCAACTTTATTTGGCGTTGGTTTAAATGTAGAATATAGTTTTGGTAATATCTATAAAGGAGAAAAGAAGATTGTTCCATTTCTTTCTCTTGGTGGTGAATATATAAGTTTTAGCTCTAAAACAGATGTTATTTATAAAGAAAACGGGGTGGTTTTAGGTAATTATGTTTATTATCCTGATGGAACAATACGTGTAGGAGATCGATTAGTAACTCGCGATTATGATTATGAAACCGATATTCGAAGTACGGATCCTTTCGGAAGAGGTGATTATACACCAAGCTCATTTTCTCTCGTTGCAGATTTGGGGCTGGATTTTAAAGTCAGCGACAGAGTAGCTTTAAGGCTGGCAACATCATTACACTATACTTTTACCGATGACATAGATGGTGTTAGTTTTGAAAATACTGTAGGTAGAATTGGAGATACAAGAATGGATATGTTCTCGTTCACTTATGTTTCTTTAAATATTGATTTATTTTCTGAAGCAAAGACTAAAATGATAGAAAGTCTTTTTGCTGATGTTTCAGGTGATTTTGATTATACTTTAATAGCCGATGATGATAGAGACGGAGTGTTGAATTTAGCAGATAATTGTCTGGAAACGCCTGCCGGAGTTCCGGTTGATTCTGTCGGTTGCCCGTTTGATGATGATAGAGATGGTGTTCCAAATTATATAGATAAAGAACAGTTTTCAAATAAAGGAGCTATTGTAGATGAGTTTGGTGCCGAGTTGAGCGCAAACAAAATACGCGAAGGTTTGTTTCTGGATTTAACAGCTGTTGATCGTACCGAAGTTTATATGATGCCAATTGGATTAGGATGGTCGAAATATTCAGAAATGACAAATATTGAAATTCCTGAAAAATACAAAAAACTTGACCAGGATGGTGATGGTTATATTTCTTTCGATGAATTACTGGATGCCATAAATGGATTCTTCGACTTTGATTCAGAATTTAATACAGATGACATATACGATCTGAATAATTTCTTTTTTGCACAGTAAAGTGATATAGATTATTTAGTATTTTCTCACTCGCTCCATATCGCGATTAAGATCTTTCTTTTTAATTTCGTGGCGTTTATCAAATTCCTGTTTCCCTTTTGCCAAAGCGATATTTACCTTTGCCCAACCATTCTCGTTAATAAAAATACGGGTAGCCACTATTGTTAAACTTTTTTCTGTTGATTTGCGTTCAAGTTTTTTTAGTTCGCGTTTATTAAGGAGCAATTTCCTGTCTTGTCCGGGATCATGATTATAATGAGTGCCAAAAGCATATTCAGTAATATTTAATCCCCTGATAAAAAGTTCTCCGTTAATAAATATACAATAAGCGTCACCCAGGCTGGCTTTGCCTAAACGAATAGATTTTATTTCTGTACCGCTTAGTTTAATTCCTGCCGTATATTTTTCAATAAATGTATAATTGAACGAAGCTTTTTTATTTCTTATGTTAATGTTGCTTTGCATGAAACATCTATTTTATAGCGTGCAAAGGTATAGATTTAAATTGATCTAAAATAGATTAAAGTTTAACGTAACTAATCAGTGATGAAAATAATTGCGTAGCAATGATATTATGGTAGATAATAATTGCATATAATTTTAAAGCTGCGTAGCTGCGATAGTTTTCTTTCGTTCTTACTAGAACTTTATTGTTAATGATTTCAATTATGCTTTTTATTATTTAGTTAACTAACCCTCCCGATAACCATCGGGATAAGGCTGGGGTTAAGCAATAGTACAGGATGTCAGGACTTTAGTCCAATATTTTGTAATTTATGAACCCCAAAGTGTAACGCAAAAATCGCAAAGAACACATTATTAATTCTTTGCGACATCTTTGCGTATTTTTCCTTTGCGTGAAATACTTTTTAATAATTAATTTTATGCACATTAACCACACTGATTAGCTACCTTTATTCTAATTTTGTTAAAAAAGAAAGAGATATGAATATTAAATACGATATGCTAACTATTCTGGGGCCAACAGCAGGTGGCAAAACATCGCTTGCTGCAAGAATGGCTTATATTCTTGATGGCGAAATAATTAGCGCCGATTCGAGACAGGTATATCGTGGGATGGATTTAGGGACCGGTAAGGATCTGGATGATTATATTATTGAAAGGAAACAAATCCCGTATCATTTGATTGATATAGTTGACACCGGCTATAAATACAATATTTATGAATATCAGAAAGATTTTCTGGAAGTGTATTCGGAAATACGAAAAAGAAACAAAATTCCTGTTTTTTGTGGTGGTTCGGGAATGTATCTTGATGTTGTTTTGAAAGGATATAAGTTAATACCGGTTCCTGCAAACGAGCAATTAAGAAATGAACTTGAAAATAAAAACACCGAAGAATTAATTGCACTTTTAAAATCGTTTAAAAAAATACATAATACTTCAGATACCGACTCTCGGAAAAGAGTAATTCGCGCTATTGAAATTGAAACTTTTTATGATGAGTCTGAAGATATTGATGATTATTTTCCAAAAATCAATTCGCTTTTAGTAGGAGTAAAATTTGACAGGGATTCACGACGACGAAGAATAACTGAGCGACTAAAACAACGTTTAGACGAAGGCATGATTGATGAAGTTAAACGCATTCTGGATAGTGGTATTTCTCCTGAAAATCTTATATATTATGGTTTAGAATACAAATATCTTACCCAATATGTTATTGGAGACATTACCTTCGAAGAGATGTTTAAACAATTAGAAACCGCAATTCACCAGTTTGCTAAACGCCAGATGACATGGTTTAGAGGGATGGAACGTAAAGGTTTAAAAATACATTGGTTAGATGGTTATGCATCAATGAAAGAAAAAACAGATCGGGTTTTAGCTTTACTAAAAGCAGGTAGTTAGAAAATAAACCAGTTAAATTGATCTAATTTATAAATGATAAAAATAGTTATTGTAAGATTTATCAATGAAAATAAGTAATTGTAATGTTTCCTGTATTTTTTAAAATTTCTTCTAAATAGTATCGCCAGATTAGGAATAAACAAACAAGTTAATAAAGTAAAAAAGAACACTTCGCTTATTTGATGTTCAATATCGTTTGGGCCATATAACATAAATAAATATACACTAATTAGAAGAACAGCTATATAAATTAAGTAAGAAATTTTAAAAATTAAAGTAGAAACCAATCTTTTATAGTTTAGCAGGAAAGGCTTTACAATTATAAATGCCAAAACATATATAATCAAAAAAGCAATCATTAATAAAAAATGGAAAATAGTGTACATTGTTTAAGCTTTATTACCGAATAAAAATCACACTAAATTTACATGATTTTGAGATTAAAAGCAAAAGGCTGGAAATGAATGATTCCAGCCTTTACGCAGTTATGTTATTAATTAAAGTCTATTCATCATCTTTAAGCCATTGATCGAGCCAGCTAAAAAATTCTCTTTGCCATAATATGCCATTTTGCGGACTTAATACCCAATGGTTTTCGTAAGGGAAATGCAGATATTTACTTGGAATACCTCTTAACTGTGCAGCATTATATGCACTCATTCCCTGGGTATATACAATACGATAATCTTTTTCACCATGAATCACCATAATTGGAGTATCCCATTTATCAACAAATTTATGAGGTGAGTTATCATAAGATTTTTTATTAGATTTATCCCAGTATGGCCCGCCAATATCCCAATTAATAAAGAACGTTTCTTCTGTTTCAAGGTACATAGCTTCAAAGTTGAAAATACCATCGTGTGCAATGAAAGCATCAAATCTGCCTTCATGATGACCTGCAATCCAGAATACAGAAAAGCCACCATAACTTGCACCAATTGCTCCCAGGTTATTTTCATCAACATAAGGTTCCTGAGCCAAGGCATCTATTGCACTAAAGTAATCTTTCATATTTTGTCCACCGTAATCGCCACAAATTTGATCGTTCCATTCCTGTCCAAACGATGGTAATCCACGGCGATTAGGAGCAACAATAATATAATCGTTAGCTGCCATCATTTGGAAATTCCAGCGATATGAATAAAACTGGCTAACCGATCCATGAGGACCTCCCTGACAATACAATAAAGTCGGGTATTTTTTGTCAGGATCGAAATGTGGCGGGTAAATAACCCAAACTAACATATCTTTGTTATCGGTTGTTTTAATCCATCTTTCTTCAATATTTCCATAAGTTAACTGGTCATGAAGATTTTTATTTATGAATGACAGTTGAGTTTCTTCACCCGTTTCAGGATTAATTGCAAATATTTCAGTCGGTAAAGTCATACTTTGTTTAGCTCCAATTAACTTATCACCAAATGGATGTACCGACCTGTAATTATGTATTCCATCAGTAATTTGCTTAATTTCTTCAGATTCAATATTTAAATTATAGATTTGGAATCTGGCATGATAGTCGCTTTTAAAATAAATTGATTTACTATTATCTGTCCAGGATAAAGCATGTACATTCTGGTCAAAATCTGCAGTAAAATCTTTTCTTTCGCCGCTTTCGAAATTAAGTATGAATAATCTGTTCTGATCAGATTCGTATCCATCTCTTTCCATACTTTCCCATGCAATCATTTTACTATCAGGAGAATAAACAGGACTTACATCGTATCCCATTATTCCTTCAGTTATATTTTTGGTTTCTTTCGATTCCAGATTATAAATATAAATAGCAGAGTTGGTTGATAAAGTATATTCTCTTCCAACCATTTTCTTACAAGTGTAAGCTATTTCTTCACTGTCAGGGTTCCAGTTGATTTGTTCCATTCCTCCGAAAGGTTCCATAGGGCTGTCGAATCTTTCACCTTCCATTATATCAATGGAATTGCTTAACGATTTACCATCATAGTCGGCAATAAAAATATGACTGTAAGTATAATCGTGCCACCGATCCCAATGTCGGTACATTAAATCTGTTTCGATTCGGGCTTCTGCTTCTGGAAGGTCAGGGTGCATATCCACAACTGATTTGTCTAATTTTACATCTTTAATAAAAACTATTTTTGTTTGATCGGGAGAATATTTGAATCCGTTAATTCCATTTTCAATATCAGAAATTTGAATACGATTAGAACCGTCCGGATTCATTTCCCACATTTGTAAATCACCGCTTTCCGTACTTAAAAACCCTATTTTTTTACCATCAGGGCGCCAAATAGCAGAATATTCGCCCGATTCAGTATTAGTAATATTAGTAGCTTCTCCACCGTCAACAGGCAATATGAATAATTCCCTGTTTCCCCTGTTTTTTTCTATGTTGTAAAATGATACTCCAAATAAAACAGTTGAGTGATCTGGTGAAATTTCCACTCCGCTAACTCTTCCAAACGACCATAGAACTTCAGGAGTTAGAATATCAGACGATAGTTGGATTTTGTCAACAGGGTTGTTTATTTCAAGTTTTTTTTCTTTTGAGCATGAAAAAAAGATCAAAATAAACACAATACCCAATATTAAGTGTAATCTTTTCATGATATATTATCCCTTGTTATTTGTAAATGATTCGTGAATTTTTGTTTCAAGTTCATCGGCTAATTCAGGATTGTCTTTCAATAATTGTTTAACAGCTTCACGTCCTTGTCCCAATTTTGTTTCTCCATAACTAAACCATGATCCACTTTTCTTAATAATTTCTTGATCAACTCCAATATCAATTATTTCTCCAAGTTTTGATATTCCTTCGCCATATATTATATCAAATTCAGCTTTTTTGAATGGTGGTGCTAATTTATTTTTTACAATTTTAACTCTTGTTCTGTTTCCCGAAATATCTTCACCATCTTTAATTTGACCTATTCTGCGAATATCAATACGTACCGTAGCATAAAATTTTAATGCATTACCACCTGTAGTAGTTTCAGGATTGCCAAACATTACACCAATCTTTTCACGTAGCTGGTTAATAAAAATACAACAAGTATTGGTCTTGCTAATGTTTGCAGTGAGTTTACGCAATGCTTGAGACATTAAACGAGCTTGCAAACCCATTCGGGAATCGCCCATATCGCCTTCAATTTCGGCTTTAGGGGTAAGTGCAGCAACAGAGTCAATTACAACCACATCAACAGCTCCGGATCGAATCAAATGATCTGTAATTTCCAAGCCCTGCTCACCATTGTCGGGTTGAGAGATTAACAGATTTTCAACATCAATTCCTAATTTTTCTGCGTAGAATCGATCAAACGCATGTTCGGCATCAATTATGGCAGCTATTCCGCCAGCTTTTTGCGCCTCAGCAACAACATGCATTGCTAATGTTGTTTTACCCGATGCTTCCGGCCCGTATATTTCAATAACCCGGCCTCTGGGAAATCCTCCAATTCCCAAAGCTCTATTTAATGAAATAGAACCTGTTGAAATGGATGGTACATCTGCTACGGCTTTGTCACCCATTTTCATAATGGTTCCTTTACCATAGTCTTTATCAATTTTATCAAGGGTAAGCTGCAAAGCTTTTAGTTTTTCCTTATTGATGTTGTTTTCTTTTTTTTCCTTTTCCATGATTTTATTTATTTGCTTTTAGATTTTCAATTCCTGGTAAATTTGATTGGTATGATCTTTTGTTTTTACTTTTTCAAATATTTTTTCTATGGTTTGATCTTCGGAGATGATGTATGTTTTCCTTAAAACACCATCGTATGTTCTACCATACAATTTCTTTTCTCCCCATGCCTTATATAATTTTAGAATTTCTTTGTCAGGATCAGAAATTAATCTGAAAGGCAAATCAAATTTTTCAATAAACTTTTTATGAGATTCTTCCGAATCCGGACTAACTCCTATAACGTTCATGCCCTTTTCTAGAAGATCACTGTAATTATCTCTTAAGTTACAAGCCTCAGCAGTACATCCGGGGGTGTTGTCTTTTGGATAAAAATACAAAACTACTTTTTTACCTTTATACTGATCTAGTGAAATAGACTCTCCATTTTGGTCAACTCCTGTGAAGTTGGGTGCTTTGTTTCCTTCTTCCAAATTTGTCATTATGATTTAAAATTATGAATTGTAAAATTAAAAAATATCATTGATAAGACAGGATTTGAGTTTTATTGTTTATAAATCTTTTATCAACAGGTTAAATAATTATTTAATTTACTGAATATTAAAAAAATATAAAACTTATTAATGATTTTCTTTTACCTGTGTTAAAGGTATATTAAATTTGTATTGCATTTGTTAATGCTTTATTATAAAATGGGAAAATATATAATCTTATTTTCGTTTCTTCTTGTTGCTTCTGTAAATACACGGGCGCAAGTCGATGATAATCTCGATAAGTTAAAAACTGCTTATATAAATATTCAGGAGGGGAACTATAAAGAGGCTTATCCCTATTTTAAGGAAATACTGAATATTTATCCTAAAGAACCTACTTACAATTACTATTTTGGCAGATGTTTATTACATTTAGATAAAGATCCGTCAATATCTATAAAATACTTGCGATTTGCAGCAACCAAAGAAGTTCCCGATGACGTATATTATTATCTTGGGTTAGCTTACATAAAAAACTATCAGTTTGAGAAAGCTGTTGAAAACTTACAATGGTTCGAGAAAAGAGCCGGCAAAAAGCAATTAAAGGAGTTAAATGTTCAGAATCATATTGCAATGGCTCAGAATGGTTTGTATCTTATTAAGTATATTAAAAAGCCTTCTGTGTATAGCAAAACAATTACCGACCAAAATGATTTTTATAAAAACTATCAATTTGACGATTTGGAAGGAAGATTTGTTGATCGATTTGAATATTTTAACCAGAAAAAGGATTCTTTAGTGGAGAATTCTGTTTTGTATGTGCCGGACTTTCTCAAAAGAAACGAAATGTTTTATTTTTCGGCAAAAAATAAAAAACGTGGCGATTACGATATTTACAGGATTACTCGTTTAACCGATACTTCGTGGAGCGAACCTGAAAATCTTGGTGATATAATTAACACACCCTTTGACGAAAATTATCCGTATTTGCATTCCGATGGTACTACATTGTACTTTGCATCCAAAGGACATTATAGTATGGGAGGGTATGATTTGTACCGTAGCACGTGGAGTTGGGATAACCAAGAGTGGACTGAACCTGAGAATTTAGATTTTCCGATTAATTCACCGTTTAATGATATACTATTTGTTCCATCACCTAATAAAAAAACAGCATTTTTTACATCGGACAGAGAAACTACAGAACCCAATGTTATAGTTTATAAATTAAAATTGAATAATTCGGAACCATATATTGAACTTAAAAATCATGAGGAATTATTAGAATTCTCAAGATTGAGCGTTAATATAGTTCCAGAGGAGACTAAAAAAAGAAAGTATGCAGATAAAAGAATTGTATCTGGTCAGCATGAATTCATAAAAATTAAAAACGAAGGAACTTTTTTATATAAATCTGAATATGATAGTTTGTTGAGTTTGGCAATTAATTACCAGCTAAAAGCAGATTCGTTAAGGTGGATTATTGATGAAAAGAGGTTGGTTTTCGATTATACTGAAGAAGGTCAGGAGCGTGCTAAACTGTCAAATACAATTATAGAACTTGAAAGAGAAATTTATTCATTACAGAAAAAAGCTGATAGTTGCTACGAAAGAGTCAGAGAAATAGAACAAGCTAATTTAGCATCACAAAAATCAATATATGAAGATTTGCAAACAACAAAAAATAAAAGAATTAGGAATACTGAAGAAGAACTGAACAAAAGTAAAAATATTTATGTTGAACCTGTTCAGGATTCCATATCTAAATCAAAACTAAAAATTATTGAAGAAGTGTCGGAAAAAACATCTAAGCCTTCTGACTTGGGGTTAAGAATTAAAATACCATCAAATTACAATTCCGTTAACCCTATTCCTACAAACGAATCTTTACCGGACGGAATATTGTATATGATTCAGTTAGGAGCATTTAGTACTCCAAAAACGCCTGGTGTTTTTAAAGGTCTAACACCTTTATCTTGTATAAAAAAAGAAAATAGTAATATTCGGAAATATTTTGCCGGTAAGTTTTTGCAATTGTCCGAAGCAAAAAAAAATCTACCTTTGGTTAAAAGTAAAAGTTTTAAAGATGCATATATTGTAGCTTTTAATAATGGTAATATCATACCTGTAAAAAATGCAGTTAAGCTTGAATCGGGAAAAGATAAGTTCCCTAATGTAGAATTAACTGAAGGTTTAGAGGAGGATTCACAAACTGCCGATGACTTGTCGATAATTTATGTTTTAAAAGGTTGGGTCAGTTTAAAAAATTCATTATTTATTGATAAAATAAAAATTGAGTTACCTGAAAGTGTAGAATTATTTTTAGAGGATAAAGATGATGTGATAATTTTTATAATAAAATCATTTTCAACATACGAAAATGCGTTTTCTTTGAAAGGTAAGTTAGAAGCAATAGTGAAAAAAGAAATTGAAATTCATGCTTATTTTGCTGAAAATCAAATCCCTTTAGAACAGGCAAGGAAAATCACTAAATAACAAAAAAAAATAATATCTTTATATTGATTTATATTGTATATTAGGCCTTTCATAATAGTAACAGATAAACATAATTTATGAATAGTAAGAGGAATTTTGAGAAGAATCCTAATTTGGAGAAGAACCCTAAAAAAGGGAATGATTATTCATTGATATTGCATGATGATGATATTCATGATTTTACGTATGTAATTGACTCATTAATTGAAATATGTGATCATGATTCGGTTCAGGCAGAGCAGTGTACATATATAGTTCATTATCGCGGTGAGTGTGATGTTAAAATTGGAAAATATGAACAACTCAAAGCAATGTACAACAGGCTTCTCGAAAAAGATTTAACCGTATCTTTAAATTAACAAATATGTCATTAACTGCTATTCTCTTTTTAATCGTTCTTGGTATTATCCTTTTTTACGTTGAGTTTTTGATTATTCCCGGTGTTACAATTGCTGGTATTACCGGAGCTATCCTGATTGTCGTTGGTATTTACTTTGGATATAAGGAGTATGGAACACCGGTTGGGCATTACATTCTAGGTTCAACTGCAATCATTTCGATTTTTTCTGTGGTTATAATGTTACGTTCAAAAACCTGGGAGAAAATAGCATTACGCTCAAAAATTGAAGGAAAGACAAGTACATCTCTTGATTCTGAAATAAATGTAGGTGATACAGGAGAAACGGTTACACGATTAAATCCTTATGGAAAAGCCTTAATTAATAATAAATTTTATGAAGTAAAATCTTCAAGTTCATATATTGATCCTAAAACAAAAATTGAAGTAAAAAAAATTGACAGATCACATCTTATTGTAAAACCTTTAAATTAAATTATTATGGAATTATTACCTTTAGTAGGAATAATAGTAGGAGTAATTATATTACTTTATTTGTTATTGTATTTAATACCAATCGGATTATGGTTTCAGGCACTGGTTTCCGGTGTAAAAATCTCTTTGTTACAGTTAATTTTTATGAGATGGCGTAAAGTTCCACCATCACTTATTGTTGGTGCATTGATTGAAGGAACCAAAGCTGGTTTAATTCTAAACAGAAATGATTTGGAAGCTCACTATCTTGCTGGTGGAAAAGTTCCTGATGTTGTTCATGCATTGGTATCAGCAGAAAAAGCTAATATTGGTTTACCATTCAATATGGCTACAGCTATTGATTTGGCCGGGCGTAACGTGTTAGAAGCAGTGCAAATGTCTGTAATTCCTAAGGTTCTTGATACGCCTCCTGTAACAGCAGTTGCAAAGGATGGTATTCAGTTAATTGCAAAAGCACGTGTCACCGTTCGTGCCAATATTAAACAATTGGTTGGTGGTGCAGGAGAAGATACAGTTCTTGCACGTGTTGGCGAAGGTATTGTTTCGTCAATTGGTTCATCGAAATCGCATAAAGAAGTTTTGGAAAATCCTGATGCAATTTCACGTGTTGTATTGGACAAAGGTTTGGATGCCGGAACTGCATTCGAAATTCTTTCAATTGATATTGCTGATATTGATATTGGTAAAAATATTGGTGCTGTATTACAGATGGATCAGGCCAATGCCGATAAGAATATTGCTCAGGCAAAAGCTGAAGAGCGAAGAGCAATGGCAGTTGCAGAAGAGCAGGAAATGATAGCAAAAGCTCAAGAAGCTCGTGCAAAAGTTATTGAAGCAGAAGCGAAGATTCCTTTAGCAATAGCTGACGCATTTAGACAAGGTAATCTTGGTATAATGGATTATTATAAATTCAAAAATATTGAAGCTGACACAAAAATGCGGGATTCAATTGCAAAGCCAGGCAAAAAAGATAAAAAATAGGAGAAAAGATAAAAAAACCTGAAAAAGGAATTATTATAATCTTTTTCAGGTTTTTTTTGGTAATAAAGATCAAATTTATACTTTTGTGCAACATTTTGGAGAGGTGGGAGTCCCGATAGCTATCGGGAGGCTTAATCCTCGATAAATGGAGAGGTGGGAGAGTGGCTTAATCCACCAGTTTGCTAAACTGGCGTACTCGATTAGGATACCAGGGGTTCGAATCCCCCCCTCTCCGCAATAAGTTAAAACCAGTTTAGAAAGATTCTGGTTTTTTATTTGTTAAAATTTGAGGGGA
>JAUWQL010000126.1 GCA_030611105.1 Bacteroidales bacterium | reverse complement strand
AAATTGTTAATAACACCGCATTTTTTTGTATTTTACAATCGAGACACAAAAACAGTTCATTAATTGTTAATAACGATAAATATATTCTGTTTTTCGAAACCAGCTAAATAATTACTAAAATTCAAACTAAATTATTTTTTAAATGCCTGATTATTAAAATCCAAATCAACAAAATCGTTTTTTTAAAGATTATTCTTGTAATATAAAAATTTGTAATATATTTGCACACACTTTTGCGGATGTGTCGTAATTGGTAGCCGAGCTAGACTTAGGATCTAGTGCCGCAAGGCGTGGGGGTTCGAGTCCCTTCATCCGCACTTAACAAAACAAACCGCTTAAACTATCGAATAAAATTGGTGGTTTGGCGGTTTTTTAAAATTTACAAAATCTCAAACACATAAGTAATGAACATAGTTAAAGAGAACATTAATGATTTAACAGCGGTACTTAAAGTAAACATTACTAAAGATGATTATGCTGAAAAAGTAGAAACTGTTATTAAAGATTACCGCAAAAAAGCTCGTATTGATGGTTTTCGTCCGGGTAAAATACCAACCGGATTAATCAAAAAAATGTATGGCAAAGGAATTCTTGTTGAAGAAGTAAATAAACTTATTTCTGAATCTCTTACCAATTATATACGCGACGAAAAATTAAATCTTCTTGGAGAACCCTTACCAAGTGAAAATCAGAAAACTGCTGATTTCGATAATGAAACCGAATTTGAATTTTTATTTGATGTTGCAATTGCTCCTGAAGTTGAAATAAAACTTTCGAAAAAAGATAAAGTTCCTTATTACAGTATAAAAGTAGACGATAAACTGTTAGAATCGCATACTGATAACTATACTCGTAAATTTGGTGAGTTTAAAGATGTTGAAGAAACAACCGATATTGAAATGTTAACAGGTAATTTCATTCAGTTAAACGAGGAAGGAAATGTTCTCGAAGGCGGAATTGAAACTAATGATGTAAAAATAACAATTGAGTACATTAAAGACGCTGATATTAAAACAGCATTTGTCGGTAAAAAAGTTGGCGACAAGGTAAATTTTGACGTTAGAAAAGCTTATCCAAGTGATTCTGAAATAGCTTCTATGTTAAAAATCGACAAGGAAAAAGCAAAAGAAATAACCGGTGATTTCCAGTTTGAAATTATAAAAATTCAACGTTTCGAAAAAGCAGAAATAAATCAGGAATTATATGATAAAGCTTTCGGTAAAGATGTAATCAAATCTGATAAAGAGTTTAAAGCAAAAGTTACTGAAGAAATCAAGTCAAATTTTGTTAAAGAAACTGATTACAGATTTATGATCGATGCAAAACAAAAATTTGTTGAGAAAATAAATCCTGAATTACCAACAGAGTTTTTAAAACGTTGGTTAACTGTTGTAAATGAAGGTAAATTTACTGCTGAACAAATAGAGGAAGAATATCCTAAATTCGAAGATGATTTGAAATGGCAATTGATCAAAGACCAAATTATTAGAGATAATGAAATCAAAGTAGAAGAAAGTGACATTCTTGATGCTGCCAAAGAAGTTACTGCAGCTCAGTTTGCACAATATGGTTTAGGTAATTTACCTGATGAACAGTTAGAGCAATATGCACAGGAAATTCTTAAAAAAGATGACGAACGAAAAAAACTTTACGAAAAGAAATTTGAGGATAAAGTAGTTGATTTCATCAAAGATTCGATAAAACTTGACACTAAAGAAGTTACTACTGAAGAATTTCAGAAACTTTGGGAAAACGATCAGAAAAAAGATAAAAAGAAAAGTAAATAATTTCATCCAAATTTAACTAACTTTATAAGCTATTAATTAAATCTGATGAAAATTATGATTCCGAAAGACGAATTTAAAAAATATGCAACCAAACATATTGGTATAAGTAGTATATCGCTGGAAAAATATGCTTCAGTTTATAATAACTACATATCGCCAACGATTATAGAAGAGCGTCAATTAAATATTGCCCAAATGGATGTATTCTCCCGTCTAATGATGGACAGAATTCTCTTTTTAGGCGTACCTATTGACGATAACGTTGCAAACATTATACAGGCACAATTGCTTTTCCTTGAATCTACTGACCCGTCAAAGGATATCCAGGTTTATATGAATACTCCTGGTGGTGGAGTACACGCCGGATTGGGGATTTATGATACTATGCAATATATAAGTCCTGATATTGCAACCATTTGTACGGGAATGGCTGCTTCTATGGGAGCTATTATTCTTGCTGCAGGAACGTCGGGCAAACGATCGGCTCTTACTCATTCAAGAATTATGATTCACCAACCAATGGGTGGAGTACAAGGCCAGGCAACTGATATTGAGATTACTGCACGTGAAATTATTAAATTAAAGAAAGAACTTTACGAAATATTAGCAAAACATACCGGGAATACTTTTAAGAAAATTGAAAAAGATTCCGATCGCGATTACTGGATGACATCTGAAGAAGCTAAAAAATATGGTATGATTGATGAAGTGCTAGTAAGAAACGGAAATAAAAAATAAAAACTATTTTACCCAAAATTAAGCCGCATTAATCAAAATGCGGTTTTTTTATTCTAATTAATGCCGTAAATTTGTTCCATAATTTAATTTTTCAGTATAATGGATAAGTGTTCGTTTTGTGGGAGAGAGAAAAAAGATACAAATCTTTTAATTGCCGGATTATCAGGACATATCTGTGATCGTTGTATTGAACAGGCTCACGATATTGTTTTGGAAGAACTTCAGAAAAAAGGTGATTTTGATGTAAATCAGATAGAATTACTTAAACCTATTGAAATAAAAGATTTCCTTGATCAGTATGTCATTGGTCAGGAAGGAGCTAAGAAATACCTTTCTGTAGCTGTATACAACCATTACAAAAGACTTCAGCAAACCAACAAGAAAGACGAAGAAGAAATTGAAATTGAAAAATCAAATATTATTCTTGTTGGCGAAACAGGAACCGGAAAAACACTTCTGGCCCGAACTATTGCTAAAATGCTTCATGTTCCGTTTACAATAGTCGATGCAACGGTTCTTACCGAAGCCGGTTATGTTGGTGAAGATATTGAAAGTATTTTAACCCGTTTGTTGCAAGTTGCTGATTATAATGTTGAAGCTGCAGAAAAAGGCATTGTTTTTATTGACGAAATTGATAAAATTGCACGCAAAGGAGATAATCCATCAATTACCCGTGATGTTTCAGGCGAAGGTGTTCAACAAGGATTATTAAAATTGTTGGAAGGATCAATTATTAATGTTCCTCCGCAGGGAGGTCGTAAGCATCCCGACCAGAAAATGATTCCTGTAAATACAAAAAATATACTATTCATATGCGGTGGTGCATTTGATGGAATTGAGAGAAAAATTGGTCAAAGATTAAATACTCAGGTTGTTGGGTATTCTGCCAGCAGAGAAAAGGACCAGATTGACAAAGATAATTTATTACAATACATTGCACCTCAGGATTTAAAATCGTTTGGTTTAATTCCCGAAATTATAGGACGATTACCAATTTTAACTTATTTAGACCCTCTTGAAAAAGAAGCTTTACGAAGAATTCTTACAGAACCTAAAAATGCTATTATTAAGCAATACGAAAAGCTTTTTAGGATAGATGGAGTTAAGTTAAGTTTCGAAAAGGAAGTGTTTGATTACATTGTAGATAAAGCTATTGAATTTAAATTAGGAGCCAGAGGTTTACGCTCCATTTGCGAGGCCATTATGATGGATGTTATGTTTGATATGCCATCGACAGATGAAACAGAAGCAAATATTACCCTTGAGTATGCAAAAGAAAAAATGGGTAAAATAAATATCCAAAGATTAAAAGCAGCTTAATTTTTAATTTAACATAAATCCGAATCTCGGTTTACAATTTAAACATCCGAAGTTTTAAAAACTTCGGATGTTTTCTTATCTATAACTTTTATTTCTTCCTATCTAAAGTTAAAATTGTAAACGGATATTTATTTTTCTCATCGGGTTCAAAATCTTTACGGTCAACCTCTGTCCACCCTTCCATATTTAATTCAGGAAAAAATGTGTCACCTTCGAATGATTGATGAACTTTTGTTAAATATATTCTATCAACCAATGACATGGCCTGTTCATAAATTTTCCCTCCCCCAATTATAAATGCTTCCGAATCATCTTTAGCTTCTTTTATAGCATCTTCCAAAGAGTGAACAACAATACAACCTTCTGCTCTATAATTATTATCTCTTGTAATTATAACATTTGTCCTGTTTGGTAATGGTTTACCACAAGATTCAAAAGTTTTACGCCCTTGAATAACATAATGCCCGGTTGTAGTTTCCTTAAAATGTTTTAAATCACGGGGCAAATGCCAGATCAGGTCATTGTCTTTTCCTATTACATTATTTTCGGCAACAGCAACTATTATTGAAATCATAGATTTGTTTATTAGTAAAATGATTGACTAGTTTATTGGTTAACTTGTTTACTCGTTGGTTTGTTATTTCTTAGAAACTTAATATAGCCATTTAACTTTTTCTGAAGTGAATATACTTTATCCTTTAACTCAGAATACTTTTCATCTGAAATTAAACCTCTGTTAAATGATTTTAAAAGCCATGTTTTTGTTTCAAAAAGTGATCCTCTTGCATAATAACAGAATTGCAGATTTTCTTTATAGAAATATCGGCCATAACCCTCAGATATGTTAGCACCTATTGAATCCGATGACTTTACAATTTGTTTTCCAACAGTATCTTTCTGAAAATAATCCCAAGTTGAAACGATATTCCAAATTTCATCAGCAATTATATTTGCTTCCTGATAAACTTCCAAATCTTCTAATTCCATTGCCATGCTTTTTACTATTAAACAAGTTAACAATTAAACGGAAATTTTTCCCTTTATATGTGGATGCGAATCATAGTTCTCCAGTTCAAAATCATCAAATTCAAAAGAAAAAATATTTTTTTTATCAGGATTCATTTTCAAATTTGGTAAAGATCTTGGCTCACGAGATAATTGAAGTTTAACCTGATCAATGTGATTTGAATAAATGTGTGCATCACCTAATGTATGAACAAACTCAAAAGGTTCCAGACCAGTTGCCTGTGCTACCATTTTTAACAAAATAGCATACGATGCTATATTGAATGGTACTCCCAAAAATATATCAGCACTTCGTTGATACAGCTGACAAGAAAGTTTGCCATTTGCAACATAAAACTGAAATAATATATGACAAGGTGGTAAAGCCATATTTTTTATATCACCTACATTCCATGCACTAACAATATGTCGTCGCGAATCAGGATTATTTTTTATTGAATCAATAATCTGCGAAATCTGATCAACTGACTCTCCGTTCGGAGCAGGCCATGATCTCCACTGATATCCGTAAATATTACCCAAATCACCGTTTTCGTTTGCCCACTCATCCCAGATTTTTACTTTATTATCATTCAAATATTTTATATTGGTATCACCATTTAAAAACCAAAGTAATTCATAGATTATGGATTTTATATGAAGTTTTTTAGTTGTAAGCAAAGGAAAGCCATCCTGCAAATTAAACCTCATTTGATATCCAAAAGTACTGATTGTACCGGTACCTGTACGATCCTCCTTTTTTACACCGTTTTTTAAAACATGGTCAAGTAAATTGAGATATTGTTTCATTTCGCTGATTTTTTCAGAATAAATTATAGACTTACAAAATTAAAAAACAAAAAGCAGAATTGTTCATTTCGTAAGATTTCTATTCAACAATTTATAAGTAATTTACAAAGCAAAATTGCATAAGGGCCTGTTATATCAACATATTATACTGTTTTAACTGTTAATAAAAAAATAATTTAGTACATTTGAGCATTTAATTACCAGAATTACCTAAAAAGATCAATATGTTAAAAGTATTTTCACTCTCGGAAGCAGCTTCCATTGCTTTACACGGAATTATCCTTATTGCACGTGAAAAAGAAGGATTAAATGTAATAAAGATCGCCGAACGTACAAGTACATCAAAACATCATGTTGCCAAAGTAATGCAACGACTGGTAAAAGCCGGATACTTGACTTCGCAACGAGGCCCGAGTGGTGGTTTTGCTTTAAAAAAGAAAGCCGAAGATATTAGTTTTCTGGAGCTTTATGAAGTAATAGAAGGTGTCATTGAAATTAGCACCTGTCCAATGGATAAACCTATCTGCCCGTTTGATAAATGTATTTTTAAGAATGTAACAAGCAAACTGACGCTTGAGTTTAAGAATTATTTACAGGAACAAACTGTTGATCAGTATTTGTAAATAGATTTTAGACAGGAGTAATGAGATTTGAGACAAAATAAATGTTGCAATCTAAATTTCTTGTTTTTTAATGCTTATCCTCAAGACTCAAATCAAAAATCTTATTAATAAATAAAATTAAGAACATATCCTACTATAATAATTCCCAGAGCAACTATTCCCACAAATATTGCAATTAGTTGCATTTTTAATACTTTCTTCAGGATTATTATTTCCGGCAGAGATAAACCTATTACGGACATCATAAACGCAAGAGCTGTTCCAAGCGAAACGCCTTTTTCTATTAAAACACTTATTATAGGAATAATACCAGCAGCATTGGAATATAAAGGAACTCCAATTAAAATAGCTATTGGAACTGAATACCAATTAGCTTTACTCATTAATGTTGATAAATAATCTTCGGGAACATAACCATGCGCTCCCGCTCCCACTGCAATACCAATTATTATATATATCCATATTTTCCCAACAATTTCTTTTACGGTTGTATATCCTGCTTTTATCCTTTCTTCAAATTTTACTTTTAAAACAGAATTTTCCTGATTGTTTGATTTTACCTGAAAAACCCAATCGGCAACATATTTCTCCAGCTTAAAAACGCCTATTAGCCAACCGGATAGCACAGCTACAAAAAGGCCCGTGACCACATAAATTAAAGTTATTTTCCATCCAAAAAGACCAATTAATAATACGATAGCAACTTCATTTATCATTGGTGCTGCAATTAAAAAGGAAAATGTTATTCCGATTGGAATTCCAGCTTCTATAAAACCAAGGAATAATGGAATAGCAGAGCAAGAACAAAAAGGAGTTACCATTCCTAATAATGCGGCCATTATATTTCCGGAAAATAAAGATCTTCCTTTTAAAGCTTTACGTGTTTTTTCTGGTGAAAAGTAAGAACGAATTATTCCTACAATAAAAATTATCAGAACCAGTAATAAAAACACCTTGGGAACTTCGTAAATAAAAAATCTCAGCGTTTCCGTTAAGTGCTTTCCCGATTCCAATCCAAAAATATCATCAATAATAAAATTTGTTATTGGAGTAAGGTATTTATAAACAAAAACCCAAATAATTGTAAGAATAGTTATATAGAAAATGTGTTTTTTAGAAAAACTTGTCATTATATAAAATATATTAATGAATAATAAATCCCAACTCCTGAAAAAATTGCCGCTACCATATATCTAAACCACTTTTCTACCTTTTGGATGCTATTATAAAATTTCCCAATACTTGAAACCGTAAATGCCAATAAATATGCAAAAATAATTACCGGCAGCCCGGTTGCAAAAGCGTAAATAACCGGCAGATACAATCCCTCAGCACTAGTTATAGTTATAGGAATTAATAATCCAAAGAATAATACTCCGCTATAAGGGCAAAACGCCAAAGCAAAAAGAATACCTATTATTAATACACTCCAAAAACTAACTTTCCTGTTTTCTGTGTATTTCTGAATAATATTATTTACTCCGTTTATATTAATTCTTAAAAATCCGAACATCAGTAATCCAATTAGTATTAAAGCCGGGCCTAATAACTTTTCTCCCCACTGCTGAAAAAAGGATGATAATTTAAATTGACTGGCACCAAAGAAAAAAATCAATCCTATTGCGGTATATGAAATTGCTCGGCCAAAAGTGTATATTAATCCGTTCAGGAAAACACGTTTTTTATCCTCAATATCTTCACCAATATAAGCAATGGCAGTAATATTGGTAGCTAACGGACAAGGACTAATAGCTGTCATAAGTCCAAGAACAAAAGCAGAAATAAAAGGGAACTGCGAATTTTCAAATAGATGTTGAAGAAACTCCATGTTATTTTCCTAAAAAAGTATCTATTGTTGATTTTATAATTCCCCTCAATCTCTCAGGATTACTCTTTGCATTCAAAAATGCATCAGTGGTTAAATTTTCTTTTTTATTTCCGGCTACAATAAGAAGTGTTTGACCGGATATTTCCAGTTTTTTCGCTATCTCTTCTGAGTCGGGATCGTCAAGGTTTATTGCTTTAAAAACAACATCTCTACTTTTCATTTCTTCGCTATAAAACTCATCGAGAGTTGCTCTTATTTCGTTCTCTACAGTAGTACACGTTACACATCGGCGTGTATAATGAAAATAATAAACTTCAACTTTTTCTGTTTTTGAAATTATCGCATCCGTTTTTTCCTCTTTACCATTAATAGAACTACAACTTTCCAATGATATTAATAAAACTATTAAAGTCAGATTTAATAATAAAGTCTTCATCTTTTATATATTATTTCGTTAATATTTCTTTCATTTCTTTAAGCTTCGGAACTTTCCCTGAAAATGCAACTTTCCCATCTATAACAAGTGCTGGGGTAAACATTACACCATATTCCATTATCTTCTGTATATCTTCCACTTTTTCTACAGTTGCATCAAGTTTTAATTCCTCAACTGCTTCCCGGGTTATTTTTTCAAGTGTTTTACATTTCGCACATCCTGTGCCTAATACTTTAATTTCCATTTTTTTAATCTTGATTATTGTTCGTTATTCGTAAAACAACGAACATTATTTATAAAAAAATTTTACTCAAATAAATATCCAAATAATTTCTTTGCTAATACCCAATTTTCATGGTTAATACAATATTTAATTTTTGGAGCTTCTATCTCTCCCTGAATTAATCCTGCTTTTTTCAGTTCTTTCAAATGCTGCGATAAGGTCGATTTTGCTATAGGCAGTATTTCTGTTAAATCACCACTATAACAACAAGCTTGTTTTGATAATAATTCAAGAATATACATACGAACCGGATGACCCAGCGCTTTTGCAAATCGGGCTGTTTTTATTTGCTGATCGGTATACATATATTTTTCACTCATACTAATTCGTAAAATTACGAACTTATAATTAAAAACAATAAAAAAAATAGGTTTTTTATAACATAAAAATACCTAGTTATTATATTCACAATCTGAATATTACATAACAAAACCCTTTGTACATGCCAAATAACATGATATAAATCATTGTAAAAAATTTGGTCAGGTGTAAAACTTATTGTTATTTTGGTATTCGATTACTTAATTACTTTTTAAGATGGGGTATGAAAAGACAAATAATAGAAATAGATGAAGAAAAATGCACCGGATGCGGAGAATGTATTCCAAACTGTCACGAAGGCGCATTACAAATGATTGATGGAAAGGCCAGATTAATCAGTGATTTAATGTGCGATGGATTAGGAGCTTGCATTGGCCATTGTCCTGAAGGAGCAATTGAAATTATTGAACGTGAAGCTCAGCCCTACGATGAAATTATAGTGATCAAAGAGATGGTAACTAAAGGTAAAAACACCGTTATAGCACATCTAACACACTTGAAAGATCATAAAGAATTTGGTTTTTATAAGCAAGGTATAAAATGGATGCAGGAAAACAAAACCAATATTGATTTCGATGTTGATAAAGTAATAAACACAGTAAGTAAAAGTGAAATGGATAAAAAAGAACCCGTTCAAATACAAACAGAACCAATTCATCACCATCATCACGAACATGGTGGAGGATGCTCCGGATCATTATCACAATCATTTAATCAACCTGAAACTACTACGGCACAACATATCGGAGAAGTTTCATCTCAACTAACACACTGGCCGGTTCAGATGCATCTAATTAATCCGACAGCATCGCATTTTCAAAATTCGGATCTTGTTTTAGCTGCTGATTGTGTTGCTTTTTCTTTAGGCGATTTTCATAATAAACATTTAAAAGGGAAAACTCTGGCAATAGCCTGTCCGAAATTAGATTCAAATACCGACGTCTATGTTCAGAAATTAATCTCACTTATTGACGATGCAAAAGTAAATACCATTACTGTAATGAAAATGACAGTTCCTTGTTGTGGTGGCATATTACAGATGGCTCAAATTGCATCTCAGCAAGCATCACGAAAAGTTCCGATTAAATCGGTAACTGTCGATATTAATGGTAAAATTCAACACGAAGATTGGGTGTAAATCAAATTACAGTTAACAAATAATAATTAAAATAAACAAAACAGGTTCTGACGGGTTTTATATTAACCTGTCAGGATTTTTAACACACGAACTATGAAAACAAAAAAGTACACAGAAGCCGAAGCACGTCCAAATCCACACGGAGTAGATGCCCGAAATATATATGATGGCGAGCACGCTATTGTAACACACATTTTATTGCAACCAGGCGAACAACTTAAAAAACACATTACTCCTGTCGATGCTATTTTTTATGTTTTAGAAGGAACAGGAATAGTTGAAGTTGGTGATGAACAGTTAGAAGTTACAAAATGTCAATGCCTAAATAAGGTTGACCACTTTTACTTTCTTATTAACTTTATTTATATTTAATTCTTGAGCAATATTAGAACCAGAGGTTTGTTGTCCGGTATAAATATAACTATTCTCAAATTCTATAGGAGACTTTCGTTG
>JAUWQL010000009.1 GCA_030611105.1 Bacteroidales bacterium | reverse complement strand
AGCATTATTTATCAAGAATAACATAAGTTTTTTGTTGATAATGGTTGCTTTTTTTGATTCTAAATATTTAAGCCACAAGATACTGTTCGAAACTTGTTAATGACAGAATATATTTTTGTATTTTTAGCACTGATCCGTTACAAATATTCTAATTATTTAATAGGTTCTCCAATAAGCGTAGCTGATGTACACTCAGTAATTTCTACAAAAACATAATCTCCGGTTTTATAATTTTGTTTAGGAAAAACAACTACTTTATTTTGTGAATTTCTGCCAAATAAATGATCCGTTGATTTTTTTGAAACTCCCTCAACCAGTACTTCAAATACTTTTCCCAGATCTATTTTCTTGCTTATTTCCGATAATTTTCCTTGTAATTCAATAATTTCAGTTAACCTTCTTGATTTAATTTCTTCAGTTATATCATTTTTTAAATGTCTTGCTGCA
This sequence comes from Bacteroidales bacterium, assembly GCA_030611105.1. Classification (GTDB taxonomy): domain Bacteria; phylum Bacteroidota; class Bacteroidia; order Bacteroidales; family UBA12077; genus UBA12077. Next base: position 44,497 of record JAUWQL010000009.1, on the reverse strand, counting down.
TAAGTTTTAGGTCGCTCCGAATATTTAAACATGAAAGAATAATCATAATTAACCCAGGTCATCAAGTTTAATGTGTCTTGGTGATCTTCTTCTGTTTCACCAGAAAATCCAGTCATTATATCTGTCGAAATAGAACAATCAGGCAAGATCTTTTTTATTGCCATTATTCTGTCCATATACCATTCACGTGTATAACCACGTTTCATTTTTTCAAGAACATTTGTACTTCCCGATTGTGCCGGTAAATGAATATGATTACATATATTACTGTACATTGCCATTGTAAAAAGCACATCATCTGACATGTCCTTTGGATGCGATGTTGAAAATCTTATTCTTAATGCAGAACTAATTTTTGCAACCATCTCAAGTAATTGAGCAAATTTTATGATTTTACCTTGTCTGCCGCTTGCTTGTCCGGTAGGCAGGTCATTATCTTCTGATTTCCAGCTATACGAATCTACATTTTGTCCTAATAAAGTAATTTCTTTATATCCTTTTTGAAATAGATCTTCAGCTTCTTTTAATATCGATTGTGGATCTCTGCTGCGTTCTGCCCCACGAACATAAGGAACAATGCAATATGAACACATATTATTACAACCTCGCATGATAGAAATAAAAGCTGAAACGCCGTTTTTATCCAGTCTTACAGGGCTTATATCTGCATAAGTTTCTTCCTTCGACAAGATCACGTTTATTGCTTTTTGTCCTGTTTCTACAGTTTTCAGTAATTCGGGTAAACTTCTATAAGCATCTGGTCCTACTACCAGATCAACAATTTTCTTTTCTTCAATTAATTTTTCCTTAAGTCTTTCTGCCATGCAGCCAATTACACCTATGGTAAGTTCAGGTTTTTTCTTTTTAATTTGTTTAAAAACATCTAAACGACCCCAAATACGTTGTTCAGCATTTTCTCTGATAGAACATGTGTTTACCAGAATAATATCTGCTTCGTTTATATCTTCTGTAACTACATAACCTTTATCTTCCATTACAGAAACAACAACCTCACTGTCTGCAACGTTCATTTGACATCCGTAGGTTTCAATATATAGCTTTTGAGATTCTCCCGATTTTGAACTATCCATTTTTAATATTTTTACATGAAAATATCTCTGCAAATTTATTAAAAATATAAAGTAAAAGTCAGATTATCAGTTTTTGTTAATAAAGAAGACTTCTTTGTCTGAATTTATTTTCTTATCGGGTTCATGTATATTTCTAAATTTTAGTAATTTTACTGCTATCAATTTTTAAAACAAAACACCTAATAAATATATTAATATGTCAGGTCACAGTAAATGGTCAACCATTAAAAGAAAGAAGGGAGCTGCAGATGCTAAGCGGTCTAAAATGTTCTCAAAAATTGTAAAAGAAATTATAATTGCTGTTAAAGAAGGTGGTGCTGATCCGGAAACTAATGCCCGATTACGTTTAGCAGTGAATAATGCCAAAGGTGTTAATATGCCTAAAGATAATGTTGAACGTGCAATTAATAAGGCTGATAAAGAGGGTGATAATCTGGAGGAAATGTCGTTTGAAGGATATGCTCCAAATGGAATTGCCGTCTTTGTTGATTGTTTAACTGATAATAAAAACAGAACTGTAAGTAATATCAGAGCAATATTTACAAAATATAATGGGAGTTTGGGGACTAACGGTTCTTTATCATTTCTTTTTGATACTAAAGGTGTGTTTACCTTTCCTGTTTCAGAAGAGATGGATATGGATGAATTCGAACTTGAAATGATTGATGCCGGTGCTGAGGATATTGAAATTGATGAAGGTTTAGTTACGATTACAACAGCAAAAGAAGATTTTGGAAGTGTTCATAAAAAATTGGATTCTTTGAATATTGAGGTGGAAAATGCCGGATTACAACGTATCCCAAATGATACAAAAACACTGGATGTTGATTCTGCGTTAAAAGTATTGAAAATGATTGATGTATTCGAAGATGATGACGATGTGCAAAATGTATATCATAGTCTTGAACTTACAGATGAGGTTGCAGAAGCGATGGAATAAAATATACTACGAATTATATAAAACGGTCATTTCTTTTTTGATTTGATCGTTTTTTGTTTTTATCTGGAATACTATTAATAATTTGTATTTTTATGATCTTCTAAAATTTCGGATAATGAGTAAAAAGTATATTCTTTCTTTAGATCAGGGAACTTCAAGTTCTCGATCATTATTATTTAATTTTGAAGGTAATGTTGTAGGCTGGGAACAAAAAGAGTTTAAACAATATTATCCAAAAGCAGGTTGGGTTGAGCATGAACCTTTTGAAATTTGGGAGTCGCAAATACATATTGCCAAAATACTCATTAAAAAATTAAAAATTGATTCATCGGAAATTGGAGCAATAGGTATTGCTAATCAGAGAGAAACAATAATTCTATGGGATAAAAACACAGGAGAACCGGTGTACAGAGCAATAGTATGGCAGGATAAAAGAACAGCAGATTTGTGTAAAAAACTCAAGGATAATGGCTGGAGTGATTATATTCAGAAAAATACAGGTTTAATCATTGACTCTTATTTTTCTGCCACAAAAATTCATTGGATTTTAAATATTGTTCCCGGAGTTAAAGAAAAAGCAGAAAAAGGAGAAATTTTAGCAGGGACAATTGATACATGGCTGGTGTGGAAACTTTCTGGTGGGAAATTGCATATAACAGATTACTCGAATGCCTCGCGTACAATGCTTTTCAATATTAGGGAATTAAAGTGGGATAAAAAATTACTTGATCTTTTCGATATTCCTGAAGAAATTTTACCTGAAGTAAAAATGTCTTCCGAAGTTTATGGATATACCGATAAAACTATTTTTGGGGAAGAAATTCCAATTGCAGGAATAGCTGGCGATCAGCAGGCAGCTTTGTTTGGTCAGGCTTGTTCTGAAAAAGGTATGGCAAAAAACACATACGGAACAGGATGCTTTATGTTAATGAATACCGGCGATAAAATAATAGAGTCAAAATCTGGTTTGATTACTACAATTGCCTGGGGTATTGATGGGAAAATTAAATATGCTCTTGAGGGAAGCGTTTTTATTGCTGGTGCTGCCATAAAATGGCTTCGTGATGCATTAAAGATTATTACTACTGCTTCGGAAACAGAAAAAATCGCTTATGAGCTTGAAGATACAGAGGAAGTATATGTTGTTCCTGCTTTTTCCGGCTTAGGAGCTCCGTATTGGGATATGTATGCAAGGGGAGCAATTTTGGGACTTACTCAGGGAGTAACCGATAAACATATTGTTCGTTCAACTTTGGAATCCTTGGCATATCAAACAATGGACGTGCTTAAAGCAATGGAAAAAGATTCCGGAATCGAGTTAAAATCTTTAAACGTTGATGGTGGTGCGTGTGTTAATAATTTTTTAATGCAATTTCAGGCAGATATTTTAAATGTAGAAGTAAAGAGGCCTGAAAATATTGAAACTACTGCTTTGGGAGCAGCTTTACTGGCAGGTTTAGCTGTAAATTTCTGGACTATGGATGAAATTATTGAACGACGCGAAATAGAAAGAACTTTTAAACCGTTAATGAATGTAGAAAAAAGAGAAAAATTATATGGTGGTTGGAAAAAAGCTGTTGAAAAGGCTATGAATTGGCAACAGTAAAAATTAGGAATAAAATTTGTAATATTTAAAAGATGAAAAAAAATAAAATAAAGAATATCGCAGGACTTATTGGACTGTTTATTATATTAAGTAGTTGTAATGTATACAAATCAGTTGATATAGGTTCTATTGAAAATGTGAATTTTAAAGGCATGGTTGATAATAAGATTAGCCTTGAGTTACAGGTTCCCGTAACAAATCCAAACGGATATAAAATTAAAATAAAAGAAATGGATTTGGATGTTACTATAAACGGGAAATATTTAGGAAAAATGAAAAATGCTGATGAAATTATTATTCCTGCTAAATCCAGTGACATACAGATTTTTCCGGTTGATATACATGTCAAAAATATATTGACCAGTATGTCTTCATTATATAAAATCCGAAAATCTAAAAGCTTCGAAATGCAGATTGAGGGCACAATAAAAGTAAAGGCATTATTAAATAGCAAAACGATAAAAGTGTCAGAAAAACAAAGTGTTACCATATAGATGCTGTTCTTGTAATATTTATACACTGCTTACTTAATTCTGATAAAAAATGATTAATTTTGCTCCGGTAATCTTGAAAAATTATGATAAAAGCTAAAGTTTGGGGTTTGATTTTTTTGCTTATTCTCAGTTTAAATATTTTCGGGCAATTAAACTCAGAATCATCTTTTAATAATGATATTTTCTCAAAAATACAGGAAAATAAGGTTGGGCAAGGCGAAGTAATGATTTTCCAGGACATGAGGATTAATAATCTGGTTTATAACCATATCGAGCAAAACAAACGAAGGGGTGGCGTTCCCGGTTATAGAATACATATTTTTTCAAATTTAGGAAGTGGTGCAAGGGATCAAATGCAAACAGCACAAACGAGGTTTTATGAACTTTTCCCGGAGATTCCAATTCACCGCGAATATGTTAGTCCATACTTCAGAGTTTTGGTTGGTGATTACAGAACAAGGATTGATGCTCTGAAAGATTTCAATCGAATAAAAAGATATTTTCCTTCGGCTTTTATTGTCCCGGGTAGAATTAATTATCCTGAATTGAAAGAATAAAAATAATGAGCGATCAAATTAATCACGAATGCGGGATAGCTTTAATACGATTATTAAAACCATTAGAATACTATCAGTCTAAATATGGATCATGGATGTACGGCTTGCATAAGTTATACTTATTAATGGAAAAACAACATAATCGTGGACAGGATGGTGCAGGTTTAGCCACACTTAAATTTGATTTAGCTCCTGGTAAAAAATATATTCATCGATTCAGATCCAATGGCGAGTCTCCGATAAAGGAAGTGTTTGCTGAAGTAAATTCCTTTCACTCAGCAATTGAAGAAAAAAATCCGGATTTATTAAATGATCCCGTATGGGCAAAAGAAAATCTGCCTTCTGCAGCGGATATATATTTAGGACACTTACGCTATGGTACTTTTGGAGGTAATGACATTGAATTTGTGCAACCATTAATGCGCGAAAACAACTGGAAATCAAGAAGCCTGATGTTAGCCGGAAATTTCAACATGACAAATGTTGACGAATTATTTAAGGTTTTAATCGATTTAGGTCAACATCCAAAAGAATATTCTGATACAGTAACTGTACTTGAAAAAGTAGGATATTTTTTGGATGAAGAAAATCAATTGCTTTTCAGACAGTATAAAAACGATGGATTTAATAATAAAGAAATTTCATCATTAATTGCTAAGGATCTTGATATTAAGAAAATTTTGCAAGAAGCAAGTAAAGATTGGGATGGAGGCTATGCAATTGCCGGTGTGATTGGACATGGTGATTCTTTTGTAATGCGTGATCCAAACGGGATTCGCCCTGCATTTTATTATAAAGATGAAGAAATTGTTGTTGTGGCATCTGAGCGTCCTGTAATACAGACTGTAATGAATGTTGACTCCGATCAGGTTAATGAAGTAAATCCGGGTGAGGCTTTGATAATTAAAAAAGATGGAATAGTTATATCGGAGGAAATCAGGGTACCTCAAAAACGAAGCTCATGTTCTTTCGAGAGAATATATTTTTCGAGAGGTAGTGATAAAGATATTTACCAGGAAAGAAAACAGTTGGGGCGATTGCTGGTTCCTCAAATTATGAAATCAATTGATAATGATGTCGAAAATACTGTCTTTTCTTTCATTCCAAACACTTCAGAAACAGCATTTTACGGAATGATTGATGAGCTTAAATCGCATTTGCTTGATGAACAGAAGAAGGAAATCTTAGCTTTTGGGGATAAATTAACTGAAAAGGAAATTGACCGAATTATGATGAAAAAGATTCGTGTTGAAAAGATTGCCATAAAAGATATTAAACTCAGAACATTTATTGCTCAGGACAAAGGAAGAAACGATTTAGTAGGACATGTTTATGACATAACTTATGGAACAGTGCGTGAAGGTATTGATAACTTAGTTATTATTGATGATTCTATAGTTCGTGGTACAACATTGCGTGAAAGTATCTTGAGGATTATTGATCGTTTAAAACCTAAGAAAATAGTTGTTATATCTTCGTCACCTCAAATTCGATATCCCGATTGTTATGGTATTGATATGGCCAAACTTGGAGATTTTGTTGCATTTAGAGCGGCAGTGGAATTATTAAAAGAAACGGGAAAAGAAACCGTGATTAACGATGTTTACAAGAAATCAAAATCACAGGAAAACTTGCCAAAAGAGCAAATTGTTAATTATGTAAAAGAGATTTATAAGCCATTTACACCTGAAGAAATTTCTGCTAAAATCTCGGAATTGTTAAAATCAAAAGAAGTAAAAGCTGAAGTGGAGATTATTTTTCAAACCATTGAGAATCTTCATGCTGCCTGCCCTAATGATACAGGAGACTGGTATTTTACAGGAAAGTATCCAACCCCGGGAGGGAACAAGGTCGTTAATAAATCATTTATTAATTTTATTGAGGGTAAAAATCAAAGAGCGTATTAAAAATTAATTATGTGAAATAAAAAGACACTTATTAAGGCGTTTTTCGTTAATCGTATAATTATTTCTTTTGTTTTATATAAGATTCGACAAAACGTTTTTGCTTTTTTTCATATATATCTTTAATAATAATCAGAATTCCTGATTCTTCAACTCCTCCAAATGCATTGTTTATGGATGTTCCAAAAAATTTCATCGTTGGCGAAATATTCATATATGTATTAATGAGAGGAGGTATATTTAAGTCAAATTCACGAATATTTTTTTGTAGAATTTTATAATTCTCGTTATAATTTTCTCCGGTAAAAATAGATTTCATTTTATCATAATCAATACCCAGTTGTAGAGGTACTTTTGGAGTAACCAATTTTTGTGGGTCGGGGAATTGAGTATTCAGAAAATATAAAAGCAAATTTCGAGCTTCCTTGCTAAAGTGATCATACATGGTTACTTTCCCAAAAAAGTATTTTATTTGTGGATTGTCAACCATTAAAGCACCTAAACCATCCCATAAATTATCTAAAGCAAATAATGCTTTGCGCCCTGCAGCTGCTGATTGATATTTAGTTTGAACGAATGATCTGCCAAGTTCAATTGTGTATGGTAAATAATCTTCACAAAACTCTTTAGAAAAGTTTAATAATTTTGCTGTGGCTAAATTCTCAGGATTACAATCTTTATCGCAGATATGAAATCTATAACCGCCAATAATTTCTTTTTCTTCAGGATCCCAGGTAATTAATTGTTCGTAAGGTTCTTCTTGTATATCAAATTTGTCAATGTCAACTTCTTTTCCTGTTCCGCCTCCGGCATTTCGAAAAGTTAATTCACGTAGCCGTCCAACTTCGCGCATAATATTTGGAGAGTTGTGATGATTTATAATATATAATTCATTCCCTCCATTATTAGTTTTTCTTAAAAATCTTTTAGAAGTTAATTCTTTTTCAATTAAATTTTTATTAACAGCTTCAATTACTTCTTTCATTTTCTTATTGTAGTGATTTGGGATTGTAAATTTATAAAATATTTTAAAATTTATTTGAAAATTTCTGTGTTACCCTCTGCTAACTGGTAAATATAATCTTTAACTTTTTTTGCCCATTCTTTTGCGTTCATGGATTTATCAAAAGTTGTATATGGAATAGGCTTCCCGAATGTTAATGTTATGGTTTTACCTCTTTGCTTGAACATCTCGTCTGCGAGGTAAAACATTTCGAAATTAGTTTTAATACCTAAGTTTATTCTAAAATTCGAAAGATTATAAAAGAAATTTGAATTTCTCCCGTTAATATGAACCGGAACTATATCTCTTTTATGCTGTATGGCTTTTGAAATAAAACTTTTTTTCCATTCAAGATCAATAATTTCTCCTTTAATCTTTCTGGAGCATAAACCGGCCGGAAAACTGAGCACTTGCTTGTCTGACTTGTAAATTTCTTCAATTCTTTTTACATACTCAACAGATTGCCTCCCATGTTTGTTAATAGGAACAAATATAGTATCAACATTTTCAAAACTCATTAATAAATCGTTAACCAGGAAATGAAGCTCCGGATAAATTTGTCCGATTGTATGTGTTAGAACGCTTCCGTCTAGTCCGCCAAGAGGGTGATTTGCCACAAAAATATTTCGTCCTTCTGTAGGAATATTTTCTTTGCTATTTACATGTATTTTTATTTGAAAAAAATCAATAACAGCTTTTACATAATCAAGACCATATTTGTCGCCAATAATAGGAATTGCATCGTTTATTTCTTTCTGATGAACAATACGTTCAATGTATTTGTATACAAAACCGGGTAGCATTTTAGCAATCTTTGGGCTCTTTTCTTTAAAAACTTTTCTAATGTTTATTTTATCCATGTTTATAACAAATTTATTCTGCAAAAATAAAACATTTATTTTTTAATAAATCTCATTCTGAGTTATTCATATTTTGGGATTAAGCAATAATGCAGAATACCAGGACTTTAGTCCGAAATTTTGGAATTTTTAAATTAATCAGGTTAAAATTTATTTTGTATGCCTTTTAAGTATTTTATTATTCCGATAAAATTCCTTATAACCCCTGTGTTTATTGAGTTTTAATCAATCTAATTTAAATATATTTTGAATTTTAGCATTTAATAAAAGTTAAAAGTTATCAACATGGTGGTAATAAATGGAGGAAAGTGGTAAATTGTGGTAAATTTTTGTATATTTTTACGAGTTAAATAGGCAATATACATGATAACATTCATCGGTGATTATAATTGTAAGGTTGATGAAAAAGGGAGGGTGACTTTCCCTTCAACACTCAAGAAGCAGATGGGGTCTGTTTCTCAGGGCCGATTTGTTGTCAAAAAAGATATTTTTGAAAAGTGCTTAATTCTCTTTCCAATTGAAGAATGGGAAAGACAAAATTCTATAATTCGAAGTAAAATTAATCCTTACAACAAGGAACACAATAAATTTCTAAGAAATTTTTATCGAGGATCAGCAGAAATTATTCTTGATAGCAACAACAGGATGTTAATTCCAAAGCGATTACTGGACCTTGCAAATATATCTAAAGAAGCAATCTTAACGGGACAAGACGGAAAAATTGAGATTTGGTCTAAAGAATTGTATGATTCGGCCGAAGAAGGTTATGATGATTTTGCAGTTTTGGCTGAAAAAATAATGGGAGGTGAATTAAATCTGGAAAATGATAAATAAATGGGGTATCATACACCGGTTTTGCTTAAAGAGAGTATTAATGGCTTGCAAATTAAGCCAGACGGGATTTATGTTGATGTAACTTTCGGTGGTGGAGGTCATTCACGAGAAATCATAAAACATATAAATAAAGGCAAACTGGTTGCATTCGACCAGGATGATGATGCTTTGCCAAATTTAATTGATGATAAACGATTTGTTTTTGTAAATCACAATTTCAGGTTCTTAAAGAATTTTTTGAAGTATCATAAAATAGACAAGGTTGATGGTTTATTAGCAGACTTAGGTGTTTCATCGCATCATTTCGATGATCCTGAGCGTGGATTTTCATTCCGTTTTGATGGTGAGCTTGATATGCGAATGAATCAAAGCGCAAAGATTTCGGCTAAGAATGTGGTGAATGAATATGAAGAAGGATATTTGGCTAAAATTTTTTGGGAATATGGCGAGTTAAAAAATAGCCGAAAGCTGGCAAAGGCAATTGTTGATCAAAGGGGAAACAAGAAAATAGAAACAATAAAAGAGTTTACCGATGTTTTAATGCCTTATTTACCAAAACATGCAGAATATAAGTTTTTGGCAAAAGTATTTCAGGCATTACGAATTGAAGTAAATCGCGAAATGGAGTTTTTAAAAGATATGCTTTTTCAAACGATTGAGGTAATAAAGCCGGGCGGACGGTTGGTGGTTATTACATATCATTCGTTAGAAGACAGGATTGTTAAGAATTTTATTAAAAACGGTCTGTTTGAAGGCGAAGTCGAAAAAGATTTTTTTGGAAATGTGGAAGTTCCATTTAAGGCAGTAAACAGAAAAATAATTGTACCTGGCGAAGATGAAATTAAGGAAAACAATAGAGCACGAAGTGCAAAATTACGAATAGCAGAAAGAATATGATTGGCGATAAAAAAGGAAATATCGAGTTTATAGAAGAAAAGATAGAACGCAAAGAACACAAATTTGGTTCTATTAAAGACCTGCTCGACGGCTCTCTAATTGCCAATGATTTTGTTTTGAAACAGCTTCCTTACATTGTCTTTCTTGTTATTCTGGCATTTATATATATCGCTAACAGATATCATGCTGAAAAAGTTGTTCGTGTCAGTATCGAACTAACAAAAGAAATAAACGAATTACGTGCAGAAGCTATTACAACATCATCCGAGTTGATGTTTAGTAGCAAACAATCGGAAGTTATAAAATTAGTTGAAAGCAGAGGGTTGGGTTTAATTGAATCGGTGGTGCCACCTAAAAAAATAATTATTGAAAAATAAATGAATTTATGCCATTAAAAAAAGAAATAGTATGGAGAGTTGGTGTGATATATATATTCATGCTTGCTTTTGCTATTCTTATTGTTGGTAAGATTCTCTATCTGCAGTTAATTGAAGGTGGTAAATGGAAAGAAAAGGCACAAACACTTACTCTAAAGGATATTACAATTGAATCGAATCGGGGGGATATATTGGCAACAGATGGAAGGTTGCTTGCGAGCTCTGTGCCATACTATGAAATACGTATGGATACTCGGAGTACAGGAATGGATGAAGCCACTTTTAACTCAAATATTGATTCTCTGGCTTATAAGTTATCTGAACTTTTCCGAGATAAATCTGCGACACAATATAAAAATGAATTAGTAAAAGCTCGCAGAAATGGCGAGCGATTTCATTTAATAAAACGCAGGGTTAACTATAATCAACTTAAAAAAATAAAGACTTTTCCGATTTTTAGATTGGGTCAGTATAAAGGCGGATTTATTGCTTTACAGACAAACCTTAGAATTCAGCCCCATGTTAGTTTGGCTTCAAGAACAATCGGTTATACAACAAAGGGGGAAGGCGGAAATATAGTGGGAATTGAAGGTGCTTTTGATAAAGAGTTGAAAGGCGTTGATGGTGTCAGGCTTATGCAACGATTAAACGGGAACGTATGGATGCCTGTTCATGATGGTGATGAAGTGGAGCCTAAAGATGGTATGGATGTGATTACAACAATTGATGTCGATATTCAGGATGTTGCCGAAAATGCTTTGTTAAAACAACTAGTTCGTCACGAAGCACAACATGGGACGGCTGTTTTAATGGAAGTTTCAACAGGAGAAATAAAGGCAATAGTAAATCTCGAGAGGAATAGTAAAGGTCAATATAAAGAATTATACAATTATGCAATTGGCGAAAGCAGAGCCCCGGGTTCAACCTTTAAGTTGGTGTCTGTAATTGCTTTGTTGGAAGATGGCTATGTCGATTTAGAAGATACTTTAGATACAGGTGATGGTGAAATACTTTACTACGATAAAAAAATTACGGATACAAAAAAAGGGGGGCATGGAGTTTTGACAGTACAGGAGATTTTCGAAGTTTCATCGAATGTGGGTATATCAAAATTAGTTACGGATTACTATACAGGTAAAGAAGAAAAGTTTATTAATCGACTTTATAGTATGAACCTGAATAATCGTTTAGGAATTGTAATTAAAGGCGAAGGTGAACCTGAGATTAAATATCCGGGCGATAAACTCTGGTCAGGAATTTCATTGCCACAAATGTCGATTGGTTATGAGGTTAGATTAACTCCTTTGCAAATACTAACACTTTATAATGCAATTGCTAATAATGGTAAGATGGTGAAACCAAAGTTTGTAAAAGGATTAATGTATCATGGTGATTTAGTTAAAACATTCGATACGAAAGTATTAAAACAGTCGATTTGCTCAAGGTCTACTTTGCGAAAAGTGAAAATAATGCTTGAAGGAGTTGTGGAACGTGGTACTGCAAAAAATATCAGAAATAATAACTATAAAATTGCCGGAAAAACGGGAACAGCACAAATAGCAAATAAGGAATCAGGATATAGCGATAAGTCCAGGATTAGTTACCAGGCATCTTTCGTAGGATATTTCCCGGCCGATAATCCAAAGTATTCATGCATTGTAGTAGTAAGTGCGCCATCACGAAATGTTTATTACGGGAACTTAGTTGCGGGCCCGGTATTTAGAGAAATTGCCGATAAGGTTTATGCTACAAACTTTGAAATGCACGATAGATTAAATCTTGCAACAGATGAAACAACCAGCGAAGTAAAAATTCCTTACACAAAGAACAGTTACAAAGATGAACTGAAATATGCTCTTGCTGATTTAGGAATAAATGTAAATGACGAAGATGTAGTTTCTGATTGGGTGTTAACTACCAAGTTGGATTCTTGTGTGAAATTAAGTAATCGAAATATTACAGAAAATTTAATGCCTAACGTAAAAGGAATGGGAGTTAAAGATGCTGTTTTTATTCTTGAAAATTTAGGATTAAGTGTTGAATTACAAGGTCGTGGAACGATTTTAAACCAATCAGTTGCTTCGGGTTCCAGAATTTCAAAAGGCGATTTGGTTGTTCTCGAAATGTCATTTAATTAATTGAAAATTGAAGTGAAAGTTTTAAGCGACATATTAAAATCTGTAAAAGTTACTCAGTTAATAGGTAATGCCGAAATACCTGTTACAGCAATTATTTTCGATTCCCGAAAAGTGAATTTAGGGTGTTTGTTTGTTGCTGTTAAAGGAACTCAAGTTGACGGGCATAAATTTATTGAAACAGCTATAGAAAAAGGAGCAAAAGCTATTGTTTGTGAAACTATTCCTGCCGAGCAATCAAAAGATGTTGTTTTTATACAAGTTGAAAATTCATCACAGGCACTGGGCAAATTAGCATCGGCTTATTATGAAAATCCATCTTCAAAATTAAAACTGGTTGGTGTTACAGGAACAAATGGTAAAACAACAACAGTAACATTATTATATAATCTGGTTCGAAAGCTGGGATGTAAAGTTGGATTGCTTTCTACTGTAAGGAATTATATCGATGATCAGATTATCAACGCAACACACACAACGCCAGATGCTGTTCAAATAAATAAGCTTATGAGGCAAATGGCCGATTATGGTTGCGAATATTGCTTTATGGAAGTGAGCTCGCATGCCATTGATCAGGATAGAATTGCGGGACTTGATTTTGCAGGAGCATTATTTACAAATATTTCACACGATCATTTAGATTATCATAAAACTTTTGCCGAATATATTAAAACCAAAAAGAAATTTTTTGATGATTTAAAACCTGAAAGTTTTGCATTGATAAATACTGACGATAAGAACGGAAATGTAATGGTGCAAAACTGCAAAGCGAAAGTAAAGAATTATGCTGTTCGATCAGTCGCAGATTTTAAGGCTAAGATTATCGAAAGCCATTTCGAGGGTTCTATGTTGAATATTGATAATACTGATGTTTGGACATATTTTGTGGGAAGGTTTAATGCTTACAATGTATTATTGGTTTACGCATGTGCTACAATGCTTGGGTTTGATAAAGACGAAGTTCTTACAACTTTGAGTGAAATAAAACCTGTCGAAGGTAGATTCGAAACACTAAGGTCGGAAAATGGAATTACAGCAATTGTTGATTACGCTCATACTCCGGATGCTTTGTTAAATGTTTTAAATGCTATTAATCAAATCCGTAACGATAATCAGGAATTAATTACTGTTGTTGGTGCCGGGGGCGATCGCGATAAAACAAAACGCCCTGAAATGGCAAGGATTGTGTCAGTTCATAGCGATAAGGTAATACTTACTTCCGATAACCCGCGATCTGAAGATCCAAATACTATTATCGAAGATATGAAAGCAGGGGTCGATACAGAAAACAAAAAGAAAGTATTGGCAATTGCTGATAGAAAGGAAGGAATCCGAACAGCATGTTTACTTGCAAAAAAAGGAGATATAATTCTGGTAGCAGGGAAAGGTCATGAAACATACCAGGAAATTAAGGGAGTAAAACAGCATTTTGATGATCGCGAAGTGATAAAACAAATTTTTAACGAACTATATAACTAGCAAGCATTATGCTTTATTATCTTTTTGCATATTTAGATCAGTTTGATTTTCCGGGCGCAGGAATGTTTCAATACATTTCGTTTCGTTCGGCGATGACCGTGATTACTTCTCTTATTATTTCTATGATTTTTGGTAAACGGGTTATTAATTTTTTGCGAAAACAACAAATAAGAGAAGAAATTCGGGATCTTGGTCTGGAGGGGCAAATGAGCAAAAAAGGAACTCCGACAATGGGAGGAATTATCATCCTGGGATCTATAATTATTCCAACTTTATTATTTGCTGATATATTAAATATCTATGTGATCTTAATGCTTATAACTACTGTATGGCTCGGATTTATTGGATTTTTAGATGATTACATTAAAATATTTAAAAAGAATAAAGAAGGCCTTGCAGGTAAATTTAAAATTGTAGGACAGGTTGGTTTAGGACTAATTGTTGGTTTAACTCTTTTTCTGAACAATGATGTTGTAGTTCGTGAAAAAAATATTGAAAGTAAAAGTATTACGACAGAACAAATAATAAAGGAAAATAAAACTGAAAAAAACACACAAAAATTTTCTCATGATATAAAATCAACAAAAACGACGATTCCATTTTTCAAAAATAATGAATTTGATTACGAATACCTTGTTAAATTCCTGGGAAAACACAGTCAAAAGGCTGCCTGGCTGGTATTTGTAATTGTGGTAATATTAATTGTTACAGCAGTTTCCAATGGCGCAAACCTAACCGATGGTTTGGATGGATTAGCAACAGGCACATCCGCAATTATCGGAGCAACATTAGGAATACTGGCTTATGTAGGCGGAAATGTAATTTATGCCGATTACCTGAATATTATGTATATCCCGTATACCGGTGAACTGGTAGTGTTTATGAGCGCATTTATTGGTGCAACCATTGGTTTCTTATGGTACAATTCATATCCGGCACAGGTTTTTATGGGCGATACAGGAAGCTTAGCCTTAGGTGGTATCATAGCAGTATTTGCAATTATCATTCGAAAAGAACTATTGATTCCGATTTTGTGTGGTATTTTTCTTATGGAGAATTTATCGGTAGTAATGCAGGTAGGATATTTTAAATACACAAAACGCAAATTTGGCGAAGGTCGAAGGATTTTTAAGATGTCTCCTTTACATCATCATTACCAGATGAAAGGATACCCTGAGCCAAAAATTGTAATGCGATTTATGATAATTGGGATAATTCTGGCCGTTATTTCAATAATAACTCTTAAAATAAGATAGAAACAAAGATGAACAAACGAATTGTCATATTAGGTGCCGGCGAAAGTGGAGTAGGTTCTGCTATTCTTGCTCATAAGAATGGCGCTGATGTTTTTGTTTCTGATTTTGGGCAGATAAAGGAAAAGTATAGGAAAAAACTTGATGAGTATAAAATTTCCTGGGAAGAAGGTAAACATACAAAAGAATTAATTCTGAATGCTGCTGAAATAATTAAAAGCCCGGGAATACCGGAAAAAGTTGCTATAGTTAAATCAGCTATTGACAAAGGAATTCCTGTTATATCTGAAATAGAATATGCTTCGCGATATACAGATGCTTTTAAAATATGTATTACCGGAAGTAATGGAAAAACAACAACAGCAACATTGATTTATCATATCCTGAAAAATGCAGGATTAAATGTTGGATTAGCAGGAAATGTTGGTCAGAGTTGGGCACAGCAGGTTGCAGATGAAAACTTTGATTATTATGTAATTGAATTGAGCAGTTTTCAATTAGATGGAATGTATGATTTCAAAGCGGATATTGCCATTTTAATGAATATTACACCTGATCACCTGGACAGGTACGATGGAATGCAGGAGTATACCGATTCAAAATTCAGGATTATACAGAATCAAACTGAAAAAGACATTTTTATTTACTGTGCCGATGATGAAGTAACAATCTCAGAACTTGCAAAACGAGATATAAAAGCAAAACAGCTTCCTTTTTCATTAAATCAAAAATTTGCTGAGGGAGCATATAAAGAAAATGAAATCTTTAAAATAAAATATAAATCAAACGAGCTAACTATGTCAATACAAGATCTAGTTTTAAAAGGGCAGCACAATACGTATAATTCAATGGCTGCCGGTATTGCCTCACAGGTGCTAAAAATCCGTAAGGAAGATATTCGCGAAAGTCTGAGTAATTTTCAAGGTGTTGAGCATCGACTTGAACCGGTACTAAAAGTACATGGTATAGAGTTTATTAACGACTCAAAGGCAACAAATGTTAATTCAACCTGGTACGCACTTGAAAGTGTTTCGAATAATTTAATTTGGATCGCCAGTGGAATCGATAAAGGAAATGATTATTCGATTTTGGAAGAATTAGTGCGAAAAAAGGTAAAAGCAATTATTTGTCTTGGAAAAGACAATAAGAAAATTCACAAAGCTTTTGGTGAAATTGTTGAAACTATAATAGATGTACAATCTGCATCGGAAGCGGTTAAAACAGCGTATTACCTTGCTAGAAAAGGTGATTCGGTTTTATTATCGCCTGCTTGTGCAAGTTTCGATCTTTTTGATAATTATGAAGATCGTGGAAACCAGTTTAAGCAAGCGGTAAGAGAATTGTAGTAATTAAAACGAAATTTTAAATATAGAAATCTGATAAGAATATGAGATTAAAGGAGATACTGTCTAAATACTTTAAGGGCGACAAAGTAATCTGGGGAGTGATTTTTGCACTTTCAATTTTCTCATTGTTAGCTGTTTATAGTTCGACAGGAACTCTTGCTTATAAATACCAGGAAGGAAATACAGCATATTATATTATTAAACATTTTGTTTTGTTAGCTACCGGATTGGGTATAATATTTATTACTCACCTTATTCCTTATAAATATTATTCGCGTTTATCGCAGGTGTTCTTATACTTATCGATTTTCTTGTTGGCAATTACTTTAGTAATGGGAACAAGCCTGAATCAGGCATCACGATGGTTAACTTTGCCGGGCTTAGGATTCACAATTCAAACATCCGATTTTGCAAAATTAGCTTTGATAATGTATATAGCTCGTGTATTATCATTGCGCCAGGATGATAAAAAACTGAATGACTTTAATGGTGCATTTGTTTCCTTGATTTTACCGATTGTAATAGTTTGTGGTTTAATTATGCCTGCAAATTTATCAACAGCGGTTATTTTGTTTTCAACATCGTTCTTATTAATGTTTATTGGTCGTGTAAAAGTGAAATACCTTGTTGGAGTTGGGTTTGTTGGTGTTTTAGTGATAGCACTTATTATTGCAGGTGTTGTAATATCAGGAAACCAGGGGCGTGTTGGAACCTGGCAACATCGAATTGAGAGTTTTACAGGTGGCGAAAGTGAAGATAATTACCAGATAGAACAAAGTAAAATTGCTATTGCAACAGGAGGAATATTTGGAAAAGGACCGGGGAACAGCACGCAACGAAATTTTTTACCTCATCCATATTCAGATTTTATTTATTCAATAATAATTGAAGAATACGGATTTTTTGGTGGAGTTATTGTATTGTTTTTGTACTTGTTCCTTTTGTACAGGGCAGGAGTAATAGTCCGGAAAAGCAGACGGACATTTGCTGCTTTTCTGGCAATAGGATTAACAATAAGCCTGGTTTTTCAGGCTATGATAAATATGGGTGTAGCAGTTCATCTCTTTCCTGTAACAGGGCAAACACTTCCATTAGTTAGTATGGGAGGTTCGTCAATCTTGTTTACAGGAGTGGCATTCGGAATTATTTTAAGTGTAAGCCGAAGCGTTGAAAAGAATGATGAGTTAATTACGGAACCTGAAACGGAAAGTGAGACAGAAGAATAAAAATATCATTATCAGTGGAGGAGGAACAGGAGGACACGTTTTTCCTGCAATCTCTATTGCTAATGCTATAAAGGAAATTGAACCTGAAACTAATATTCTTTTTGTTGGAGCATTGGGTAAAATAGAAATGGAAAAAGTTCCTGCCGCTGGATATAAAATTATTGGTTTACCTGTTGCCGGATTACAGCGACGATTAACTGTAAAAAATATTAGTTTCATTTTTAAATTGATAAGTAGTTTACGAAAATCGAAAATAATAATTAAAAATTTTAAACCTGATGTAGTGGTCGGTGTTGGGGGTTATGCCAGTGGGCCTGTTTTACGGATAGCTAATAAAATAGGAATACCAACATTAATTCAGGAGCAAAATTCATATGCTGGAATTACAAATAAATTATTGGCAAAGAAGGCTAAGAAAATTTGTGTGGCTTATGAAGGAATGGAAAAATATTTCCCGAAAGACAAAATTATTTTAACGGGCAATCCTGTTCGTCAGAATTTGTTGGATAAAATTGAAAGCAAAGAAGAAGCAATTAAGCATTTTGATTTAGAGCAAGGCAAAAAAATAATTTTAGTTATAGGTGGAAGTTTGGGAGCGCGAACAGTAAATCAGAGTATAATAGGAGATATTAATAAAATAGGGAAGTCTGAATTTCAGCTTTTATGGCAAACAGGAAAATATTATTTCCATGACGCAAAAAAAGTAGCTGATGAATCGGGATATAAGAACATAAAAGTGCTCGATTTTATTACTAGGATGGATATGGCTTATGCTTCTGCAGATGTTATTATTTCGAGAGCAGGTGCTGGAACTATATCAGAACTATGTTTGGTTGGGAAACCAGTTATTTTGGTCCCGTCGCCAAATGTTGCTGAAGATCATCAGACAATGAATACGATGGCACTGGTAAATCAAAATGCAGCAATTATGATTAAAGATGCAGAAGCACGTGAAAAATTAATTGACTCTGCATTGGATTTGATTAATAATGAAGGACAGATTAAAAAATTATCAGAAAATATTAAAGGAATGGCTTTACGCGATTCCGCAAAAATTATTGCTGAGGAAGTTTTAAAATTAAGTTGAAATCGAGAATGGATATTAAAACAGTACATAATATTTATTTTATAGGGATTGGAAATCACAAAATGTGACTTCAAATTTAAGATAGTATTTTGTGATATTAAATATTTTATTTATGAGTGAATTAAGCACGATATTACCTGATGAAGCCATAGCAAACAAGATTTATGTTATACGTGGCAGGAAGGTAATGTTAGATAAGGATTTAGCTGAATTATATGGTGTTGAAACAAAGCAATTAAAGAGAGCGGTGAGGCGTAACATAAAACGTTTTCCTGAAGACTTTATGTTTGAAATGATACAATCAGAATTTGATAACTTGAGGCGCCAAATTGGCACCTCAAGTTGGGGAGGCATCCGATATATGCCTATGGCATTTACAGAGCAAGGTGTTGCAATGTTATCAAGCGTGTTAAACAGTGATCGGGCAATTATAGTGAATATTCAAATAATAAGGGTATTTACCAAAATGCGTGAAATACTCGAAACACATAAAGAGATTTTACAAAAGCTTGATCAATTGCAAAAGAAAGAAATAGAGCAAGATGACAAGATTATGTTGATTTTTGAATATTTAAAACAATTAGAACAGGTGAAACATGAAAAATTAGAACAATCAAAACGCAAGAAAATAGGATATAAACGCAACGAAGACGAATAATAGCTTAAAACAAAAATGGATATTAAGACATTACATAATGTTTATTTTTTAGGTATTGGCGGAATTGGAATGAGCGCCATAGCCAGGTATTTTAATACTATTGGTAAAAATGTGGCGGGTTACGATAAAGTTTCAAAACCATTAACCGATGATTTAATAAATGAAGGTATTTATATTCATTTTAGCGATGATATTTTAAATATTCCTAAAGAGTTTAAAAACAAACACAATACACTGGTAGTTTACACTCCTGCTATGCCAAAGAATCATAAGGAGTTAAATTATTTTATTGAAGAAGGTTTTGAGATTAAGAAGCGTTCGGAAGTTTTAGGAATACTTTCACGCGAAAAGAAATGTATTGCTGTAGCCGGAACACATGGCAAAACTACCATTACAACTATGATTGCTCATTTAATGAGAAAATCGAGAATGGGGTGCAATGCTTTTTTAGGTGGGATTTCAAAAAATTACAAAACCAATTTTTTAGCCGATAAGGATAGTAAATATGTAGTTGTTGAAGCGGATGAATTTGACAGATCATTCTTACATCTTAATCCACAAAAAGCAATAATATCTGCTGTTGATGCTGATCATTTAGATATTTATTCTGATGAAAATGATTTGAGAAACGCATTTAAACAGTTTGTAAACCAGATTAATCCGGGAGGGAAATTATTAGTAAAAGCTGGATTAGATTTTAATGTCCCAGAAAGAGATGATATTGAAATTTACACTTACTCTTTAGACAAGGAATCTGATTTCAGAGCAGAAAATATTAGAATTGAGAACGGACTGTATGTTTTCGATTTTATTGGAATAAAAGGTAGGATCAATAATTTAAAACTAGGTTTACCTGGCTTAATGAATCTTGAAAATGCAATAGCAGCAATCGGAATAGCAACAATGTCTGGTGTTCATAACGATGAGATTTTTAATTCTTTAAAGAAATTTAAAGGAATTCAACGCCGGTTTGATTATCAAATCCAACGTGATGATTTTGTGTATATTGATGATTATGCACATCATCCTGAAGAGCTGAGAGCATCCATCGGATCAGCAAAAGAATTATTTAAGGGAAAAAGAATAACAGGAATTTTTCAACCACATTTATATACTCGCACAAGAGATTTTGTGAGTGGATTTGCAGAAAGCCTGGAATTACTTGATGAAATAATCTTGTTGGATATATATCCGGCACGAGAAAAGCCAATCCCGGGAGTAAGTTCAGAATTAATTTTTAATAAAATTAAAAATCAAAATAAAACTTTATGTACAAAAGCTGAACTATTGGAAATATTAAAGAATAAAAAACCTGAAGTTCTGATGACTTTAGGAGCCGGTGATATAGATGAATTTATTGAGCCAATTAAAAAACTATATGATAAAATTTAGGTGAAAATTTTAAAAAACATATTGATTTGGGTTTTTATAATTGTGTATTTCGCAGTTGCAATGAGTTTTGTTAAAGAACGAAGAAACAAGATTCTTTGTCATGATATTAAGGTGGTAATTTTAGATAGTTTACAAAACGGTTTTATTACGGTAAGCGATATTAAAGACTTTTTTCATGAAACTGATATGAATGTTATCGGAACACCGGTAATGTCAATTAATACAAAAGAACTGGAAAGAAAGTTAAAACAACATGCTTCCGTAAAAAACTCGGAAGTTTATGTTACGCTTGAAGGCGATATCAGGGTTGAAATTGATCAGCGAAATCCAATTGTAAGGGTTATAAATAAACGCAAACAAAGTTATTATATCGATCAGGAAGGAACAATAATGCCGTTATCGAGCAAATACTCATCGCATGTATTAATTGCTAACGGGAATATTGTTGAGCATTTTGAAGTAAACAGAACGCGTGAAATATATTGCGATAATCCCGATAACTATCGGAATGAAAATTGGAAAAGAAATCATTTAGTATGTGATTTATACGAGTTGAGTAAATTTATTTACGAAGATGATTTTTGGAGAGCACAAATAGAGCAAATTTATGTAAATGATGAATATGAGTTTGAGTTAATTCCACGTGTTGGAGCACATCTCATTTACTTCGGAAGCATCGAGAATTATGAAATAAAATTTAGAAATCTGCGAGCATTTTATCTGCAAGGATTAAATAATGTTGGTTGGAATAAATACGATAAAATAAGTTTAAAATTTGAAAATCAAGTAATTTGTACAAAACGATAATATGATGAGTCAAAAAGAAGATTTTGTTGCAGCAATAGACATAGGAACAACGAAGATTGTTGCCATTGTCGGTAAAAGAAAAGAAAATGGCAAGATCGAAATTCTTGGAATTAGCAAAACAGTTTCGAAAGGAATTAAGCGTGGTGTTATTTTAAACATCGAAGAAGCAGTGAATTCTATTCAGAAAACTGTTGAAGATGTTCAGTTCACCATTGGGAAGCAAATTTCGGATGTTTATGTTGGTATTGCCGGTCAACACATTAAGAGTATAAAAAATCGTGGTTACATTAATCGTGATTCTTACGATGATGAAATAACTAAGGATGATATTAATGCTCTTATTCAGGACATGTATAAAATTCCTATTGATATTGGTGAGGAAATTATTCATGTTCTTCCTCAAAATTATATTGTCGATAATGAAACGGGGGTAAAAAACCCTGTTGGAATGTCAGGGAAGCGTGTTGAAGCGAATTTTCACATTGTAATTGGACAAATTGCATCTGCAAAGAATATTGGAAAATGTATTGCTAAAGCCGGATTAAAACTTAACCAACTGATATTGGAGCCATTGGCTTCATCGGAGGCAGTACTTACCGCTGATGAAAAAGAAGCGGGTGTGGCTTTGGTTGATATAGGTGGTGGAACTACTGACATTGCAGTATATTACGATGATATAATAAGGCATACAGCAGTTATTCCTTTTGGTGGCGATGTGATTACAAAAGATATTAAAGAAGGATGTTCGATTTTACAGCGCCAGGCCGAATTATTAAAAATACAATATGGTTCGGCCTTAGGCGATTTGGCAAAAGATACAGAAGTTGTTTCTATTCCCGGAATTAGCGGACGTGAGCCAAAAGAAATATCTTTTAAAAGTTTAGCTTACATAATTCAATCCCGAATGGAAGAAATCCTTGATGCCGTAATATATGAAATCGAGAATTCAGGATATTTCGATAAATTAAGTGCAGGCATTGTTTTAACAGGTGGTGGAGCTTTGTTAAAACATCTTCCGGCATTGTTTAAATTCAAAACAGGAATGGATGTTCGAATTGGCTATCCTACCGAACATTTGGCTTCAGATGCTATTCCTGAGGTTAATCATCCTATGCATGCAACAGGTGTAGGGCTTATTCTAAAAGGCTTTGAGCAAAATGATAAGAATAAAAGTGCTGTTAAGCTTAATGAATCGGAAATTGAACTTGAAGATAATGTTGCAGAAGAGCAGGATGATGTGAGAAGTGAAAGCAAATCAGGATTTATGGGTAATTTAAAGAAGGTATTTACAGATATTTTCGATGAGAATGATGCGGAAATGTAAAATGAGAAAATGAGAAAATGAGACAAAGAGATGGGGAGAAAGCAGCAGCAGACAGTAAACGGTTTACACTTTGCAGTTGTTATTGTTAAATTGCTGAAAGCTGATGGCTAATAGCTAAAGGACTGAATGAAGTAAAATTGAATAGTTACAGTTACATGTTTTGTTAAAAAATAATAAATAAAAAATTATGACTGATGATTTAATGAATTTCGATTTACCTGTCGACAGGTCTTCAATAATTAAAGTTATTGGAGTTGGTGGAGGAGGTGGTAATGCAGTCAATCACATGTTCAGACAGGGTATCAAAGATGTTAATTTTGTGGTTTGTAATGCTGATGCACAGGCGCTTGCAAATAGTCCTGTAACAGTAAAAGTTCAATTAGGCGAATCTCTAACCGAGGGTCGTGGAGCAGGAAATAAACCTGAAATTGGTCGTCAGGCTGCAATTGAAAACCTTGACGATATTGTTGATATTTTGGGAGGTAACACCAAAATGGTTTTCATTACTGCAGGAATGGGTGGAGGAACAGGAACCGGTGCAGCGCCGATAATAGCTAAGGCTGCTAAAGAAATGGGCTTATTGACGATTGCGATTGTTACAATCCCTTTTCGTTTCGAAGGAGACCGCCGAATTAGTCAAGCTGTGGAAGGGATTAGCGAGATTGAAAAATATGTTGATTCATTACTTGTTATTAATAATGAGAAGTTACGTGAAGTTTGTGGTAATTTGAAATTTTCAGAAGCTTTTTCGTATGCTGATAATGTTTTAGCAACTGCAGCAAAAGGCATTGCAGAAATAATAACTGTTTCCGGTTATATAAATGTTGATTTTGCTGATGTAGAAACAGTTCTTTCGAATAGTGGTGTTGCTTTAATGGGTACAGGTATTGCCGAAGGCGAAGACCGAGCCGTAAAAGCAGTTCAGCAAGCATTAACGTCTCCATTATTAAATGATAACGATATTAATGGAACAGAAAATATATTGTTAAATATTACATCCGGAACAAACGAAATTACTATGGATGAAATTGGCGAAATAGCCGATTATGTTAATAGTGAAGTGGGTTCAAGTCCTAACATTATTTGGGGAACAGGTGTTGACGAAAAACTAGGGGAAAGTATTGGCATTACTATAATTGCTACAGGTTTCGAGAGTAATAGTATTCCTGAACTTTATGCTAAGAAAATTACTAAAAAGACTATAACCTTATCAGAAAGTGAAGATGTAGTTAAGAGAGAAGCTCCAACATTAATACTGGATGATGAAATTACAGATGAAGAAGATAAAAGTCTGGATTTAACTCAACGTACTTTAGATTTTGATATAAAGAAAAGCAGAAATACAGATTCTGATAAATTTATTGTTCTTCAGGAATCTGAATCAGATACTGAAGTAGCGGTTGAAACTAAAAAATCGGAGATTTTGAAAAAATTGAATGAATCTCGTGAAAGAATGAAAGAAAGACGAATGGATTCATCAAAAATTAAAGATAATATCGACGAGTTTGAAAGTGAACCTGCATATAAACGAAAAAATCTAAAAATAGAACAACCTGATCATTCTGATGATTCAAAAGTTTCACGTTACTCACTAAAGGATGATGAGGATAATGATGGAGCTACTTTAAATCCGAACAATTCTTATTTACATGACAATGTTGATTAAAAAATAGATATTATGAGTTTAGAAAACAAAATTAATCAGGATATTAAGGATGCAATGCGTGCAAAAAATAAGGAAAAGCTTGAATCTTTAAGAGCAATTAAAGCAGCATTATTACTGGAAAAAACTCAAAAAGGAGGAGCTGATGAAATTTCAGGAGAGGCTGAGATGAAAATCCTTCAAAAATTGGTGAAGCAAAGAAAAGATTCTGCTCAAATTTATACAGAACAAAGTAGAACCGATCTGGCAGAAAAAGAACTGTCAGAAGCAAAAATTATTGAGGCTTATTTACCGGAACAAATGAGTGATGAGGAGTTAACTTCTATTATTAAAAATATTATTGAAGAAGTTGGTGCAAAAAGTATGGCCGATATGGGAAAAGTTATGGGAAGAGCTTCGAAAGAACTTGCAGGTAAAGCTGAAGGTAAAGCAATTGCCGATAAAGTAAAATCACTTCTAAAATTATAAATGATTAATTGCAAGTTTTTGATTTTAGTCATTTTAAGTATTAATTGAGGCTTACTTAGAAAAGCTCGCGGTAATGTGAGCTTTTTTTTATCTTTATCGACTATCAATTGATGCGACATTTTAATGAAAAAAGTTTTACTTATAAATTCAAATATTGAAATTCTACCTTACCCGGTGGCCCCATTGGGAATATCTCTTGTAGCATCGTCTTTAAAAGATAAATATGAAGTTAAAGTTTTTGATTCAGCTTTTAGCTCAACAAGCGTTTTGTTAAGTTTTATCAGGGAATTTAATCCGGATTATATAGGTGTGGGGTTACGGAATATTGATAATGTTACCATGCGAAAATGCAAATGGTATATCGACGAAATTAAAAATATAATTATCAATCCTGTAAAAGATAATTTCAATGTTCCTTTAATTATTGGTGGTAGTGGATTTAGTATAGCTCCTGAACAAATATTTGAATATTTTAATGTTGATTATGGTATAATAGGCGAAGCCGAGGAATTATTTCCAAAGTTACTTTCTTATTTGGAAAATGGAAATTATGATATAGAGCTGGAAAATGTTATTTCTAAACATAATAAATACATTAAGATAAAAGAACAAACTAGTAAACCTTTGCTAATACCAAGAGCAAATATCGATCAATTTATAAATTTTGAACCATATAATAAGAAAGGGAGTTACCCTGTTCAAACAAAACGTGGATGTACTCATAAGTGTATATACTGTTCATATCCAAACATAGAAGGGGAAAAATACAGATTAAGACCTGTTTCCAGTATTGTTGATGAAATTGAAGATGTGCAAAACCGAATACCTGGTGTTACTTTTGAGTTTGTTGATTCAACATTTAATTCTCCACTTAAACATGCAATAAATATTTGTAAAGAGATTATTAAAAGAAAGTTGAAAATAAAGATTCGTACCATGGGAGTTAACCCGGGGGAAGTAACAGATAAATTAATTTTATTAATGAAACAGGCTGGTTTTACACAGATAGATTGTACTCCTGATTCTGCTTCTGAGTTGATGATAAAAAAATACAGAAAAAATTTTAGTAAGAATAAATTAATTCAGTGTGCAGAAATAATCCGTAAATATGATATGCCTACCATGTGGTTCTTTATGTTAGGCGGACCTGGTGAAACTGAAGATACTATTTTGGAAACGTTTAAATTTATTGATAATTATATTTCTGAAGATGATATGGTTCATATTACCGAGGGAATAAGAATTATTCCAAATACAGAATTATACGACATAGCTATTGACGAAGGAATAATTTCAAAAGAGATGAACGTTATAAATCCGATGTTTTATGTAAGTCAAACAATAGGGAAAGAAAACCTCACACATATTTTGGACAGTGAAATTGGAAAAAGAAACAATGTGATGAACTCTATTGATACTGAGCCATCGCAGGAATTAATGCAGGCAGCTATGAAATATCGAAAGGAAAATATTATTGATGAACCAATGTTCAGAACTTTGTTGAGAGTTCAGAATAAAATGAAATAAAAAAACGGAGTGAATTTTTCACTCCGTTTTTATTTATGAGAATGTATTTTCTAATAAAATTTAGCTCTTTTGTCTATAATATTTGCAGTTTCTTTTAAAGCTTCGAAAGCTTCGTAATTTGCTCTGTTTTGAAACTGTGTCATGGTTTGCATTTGTTGAAGTTCAATATTAGCATTTTCTTCCATACTTACAGAATTAACTTTTAACACAAACACAATGTTATTTCCTTTTACAGGCATGGAAATCTGATCAACCTTAATTGATGTTGCAACTGCAACAAGTTTAGGTTCAATGCCGGCATTAGGAACAGAGTAAGATCGGAAACTAATATCAGTAGCTTCGTATACTACTGTATTGAATTTAGTAGCTAAAGATTCTAAATCATTATTTTCCTGTAAAGCCTCATTGAATTTTTCTGCAAGATATTCAGCTTTTTTCTGTTTCTTAGTCTGCACTGTTATTTGTGCTTTAACTTGTTCGAATGGAGCAACACCATCTTCTTTAACTTCATTAACAAATCCAATTACATAACGATCGCCTAATGTAAAAATCGGATTATTTTGTGACTTAATAATATTGTATTTATCGGTATCATACACTGATCGTATTAATTCTCTTGGATTTTCTAAACCTGCAAGTTGTTGATCTGCTTCATTAATATTGACAGCAATCTTTTTAGTTAATCCTTCCTCTTCAATAGTCTGTAGAAATTCTTCGTATGTGTGATTGTTACCGGCAAATTTACTTGCCTGAGCGTATGTTTGTTGGTAAGTTTCTGAACTAGGCTCTAATTTACGGCCCAAAATAGCAAGTTTAACTTTTTTCTCATTCCTGGCTTTATTTGTTACCTGAACAATATGTAATCCATATTGAGTTGCAACAAGTTTATATTCACCAACTTTAGCAGCAAAACAAGTGTCGCTAAACGGAGAAACCATTTGATTTGCTCTGAACCATCCTAAATCGCCACCTTTTTCATTAGCAGCTTTATCAGTTGAGAATTGATTAGATAAAGAAGCAAAGCTATTTCCGTTTTTTAGTAAATCTTTAATACTATCTGCTAATGCAAAAATTTGTTCAGAACTTTGATTTTGTGTTGGTTGTAATAAAATATGCTTTGCTTTAACAGAGTCAGGCAAATATTTAGTTTCTGAAAGTTTAGCTAAAAGAAATGTTTCGTTTTCAAAATAAGGGCCATGCATAAATCCTTCTTCAGCATCAAACATTATATCTCTTAACCCTTCAGGTAATTCATCCTTCTTATAATAGTTATTATCAAAAGAAAAATCACTATTTAAACTTACAAATTCCTTATCGCTTTCTGTATTTGCAAAATCTTCCCTGATATTGTTAATCCATTCTTCTGTAGTATTTTTATCAGCTTCTGAAGGAACAACATCAAAAGTTATATATTCTATATTTCTGGAAGCTTCTTGCTTAAATTCATTTTGATGATTATCGTAATATTTTTTTAAATCACTATTTTTAATTGTGATTAAACTATCAGGGATTGTATTTATATTTTGTATAACAAACTCAAAATCAACCTTTTTATTAATGTTATTAAGTTCGTTTTGAGCTTCTGTTTTAGTCGAATATAGTCCTTTACTTATTAAGTACGAATATTTGGTAAACATTCTTTCCTGGATCATTTGATCTTCAATAAATAACCAGTAAGCTTTTTGCTGACCCGTGGGATCCTGATCGTACGTTTTTAAGAATCGGATTACAGCCATTGTATTTAACCTACCCGTTTCTGGATCTGTAAATAGATTTTGAATTATAGGATGTATATTTTCTCCCTGAACCATATCCCATAATTCCTGACTGCTAATATCTAAGCCAATTTCATCGTATTCGTCTTCCAAAACATATTCTCTAACCAGTTGACTCCATGTCTGTGATTGAATTCTTTGAACAGTAGCTTCATCCAGGGTAGTTTGACCAGTACTAAATTTATTAATCTCTATAATATCATTTAATTCTTTTTGATATTTCTGGTATGCAATAGATTTTCCAGAGATTTCTGCGATTTCATACTGTGATTCTGAAAATAAACCACCTCCTGATCCGGATAAAAAATCTCCTAAAATAAATGCCAGCAGTGCCATACCTATAACTACTGCAACTAATGCTCCTGCGCGATTTCTAATTTTCTCTAATGTTGCCATTGAATATTGTTTTTGTCAAAATTTTTAAAGGTTCGAATATACTAATATAAATTATTTTTAGTGCCAAAAGGCGAAAATATTAACTCGCAAATTTAATATTTTATTATCTTCTTTTCGAAATTTTAAAGTATATAATACCAATTCTTCTTCAAAATGTCGCATAATGTGGTACTTTGAAGTTTAGAATGGTTACGTTATATAATTAAAATGAAAAAGTAAAAATCTATATAACCCATATATAAACGGATTATACATTGGAATTATCTTTCTTTGATTTTCTAATTTGTCGTCTTAAAAGATACATGATAAAAGCTACAAACGAGAATATAAAAAAGATATAACTTTTTGAAAATCCTTCGTAATATGTTTGATGTATTGCAGTAAATAAGCAAAGAACAGAAATAACTACCCAAAGAACTTCGAGACTACGTGCTAATTTATTTTTCATTATCAATATTTATGGTTCCTGAAGTTTTTTTGATTGTCCAGTTTGATAGATCCTGATTAGCTTCAAATCCTTTTCCATGAATAATTCCATCTTCATTAGTAATTCGAACATATCTATCGGAGTATATTTTTCCTTTCCTCTCATCCCAAATAAGAAATTCTGTATTTAAAGTATTTCCTTCATTACTTACCGATACTACATCATTTTCGGCAGTCCATAACTTTTCAGTTTCATCGTAAATGCAATAATTTGCTTTAATATATGAAGTAACAGTTTGTGTAGAATCATAAAATTCTACATACAATCCTTGTGGAAATTCGGTATAAGGGTCTTCAACATTTAAATACCTGTTTATTTGCTTTGATATTATTTTTACTTCAATTAGCGCATTTTTAGTAAAAATTATTTCAGTATTTGTAACTGATAATGTTGGGGCGTTTGATTCGCTTGTAATTGTATTGATTATTTCAATGTTACTTTGCTCACAAGATGCAAAAAGCATAATTATTCCCGCAATTGCGGGAATAATTATGCTTTTTAAGTAAGTCTTACTTAAAACGTTATCTTGCTCTAACTGTAGTTGTTTCATTTATCCAACATTTGACTGTATAAGAACCACCTTCTTTATCTCCATTGAAGAATATGGTTTCGTTATCAGGGAAATGAGGTTTGTATGCTTCGATGAATCTATTGGCATCATCAGTTAATTCAGGGTCAACAGATTTTGCTTTAATAAATTTATCAACAGCAGCCCAATAAACAGCTTTTTGATGATATTCTTCTTCACTACATGATTTGCTGGCTGCAGCATAAATATTACCAATTAATAAGTACGGATAACCACTGGTAACATCTAATTCAATAGAATTTAAAGCATAAGTTCTTGCTTGTGAGTAATTGCCTAAACGACGTGTTACATCACCTAACTCTAAGTAATATTTAGCTTTTTGAACATCTTCTATTTCTAAATCAATAGCTTGTTTATAATACCTTGTAGAATTTTCCAACTTATCGTTTATGTTTGTTAGTTTAGCAAGTTCATAAGCTAATTTTGCAGTTGGTGCTAAAGAATTTAATTTAACAGCCATTTCGAAGAAAAGCTCTGATTCTGTACATTTTGTAGCTCTTAACATATCTGTTGATTTGGTAAGAACCTCAATATCTTCTGGCGTTTCCTCAAACTTTTTAGCATATAGAGGAATTAAATTTTCACATTGAGCAGCTCCACTATTTTCAAAAACCTGATCGACAGAAGGTTTTGCTTTTTCTACATTTTGCCAGCCTTTTTTCTTGTTAGCAATAATGTAATCGGCTATTTCTGATATTGTAGCGTAATCTTCTACAACTTGTCCTCCTTCAATTGCATTTGCCTGAAATAATGAATTTGATGCTTGCATAAAGGTTAATAACTGAGCAGCCCCGCTTTTATATTTTTGGAGAGTAATTGATTCTTTTAAACAATTATATCCCTTTTGCATATTCTCAACTGTCTTTTCAGAGTATTTTATAAAATCAATTGCTTTTTTCCCTAAAACAAAACCTTTTTGACCATAGTATTTTATTCTTTTATCATAAATTTTTATCATACTATCAAGAAGAATTTCTTTTTGAGCAGCATCTTCTTCTTGTTTTATAGCCTCTTCGATCATCTTAATACCATCAATGTATATATATATACTTGCTTTTGGACATTCAGTATAAACAATTACCCAAAAATCTAATGCAATGTCATAGTTTTTCTGTTTCACATATTCTCTATATAAAGATAAATTCTTTATACAACGAATACTATCCTCACCATGTCCATATTTTGAACCATCTTCAACACCTTTTTGCCCATAAACAAAACCGATGGTAAGCGTTAAAAACAAAGTTGTTAAAATCCCTTTTGTTATTGTTTTCATTTTTATAAATTTTTAATTATTGAAATTTTCTTTTTATGAACCAGAAATCATATAATGTTATATTAATACCAATCGCCGTATAATTTTCTTCAATTAAACCATTATCTGTTGTGCCTCTTTTCCCAATTGTACAAGATAAATTAAGACTTGTTTTTTGGTTGGCTATCGGGAAACCTAATCCAAATGTTATGCCATAATTTTTTATTTGTTCATTATTTAGTTTAAGATAGCTGTTGTTTAAGTACATACCAGCCTTATAACTTATTTTTTTATAATAATTTCTTAGTGAATATTTATCATGGGTATATTCAAAACCAAATTTAAAACTTTCATCAACATCAAAATTATCACTAGTATTGAATGATTCAATATTAGACCAGTCCTGATATGTATAATCAAAACCAACAGTTAATTTATTTTTAATACCGGCCGTAAACCCAACACTGTATCTTGCAGGGATTTCTACTTTAATATTGCTTGTAACAGAAGAGATTGTGTCAAATTTACTGGAATAGTATGCCAGATAATCAACAACATTAACACCGTATAAGTTATAGTTTTCTGTCATTAATACAGCGCTTTCATTTGTGCCGTTAAATTTGATTTTGTTGGAATAAGTTAATCCAAAAACATAAAAATACTTGTTTTCAAATTCATCATGATATTGTAAGCCAATATCGTATGTTATTTTGCTCAAAGAAATCTTATTAGAAACAACAGTAGCATAACTATCCTGTGTATCAAGATAAGCCTGGTTATATTGTTCCACGGTACCGAATAAATAATTTACGTTAAAGCCAACCGCAAGATTTTTAAATAGAATAAAAGAGTTACTTAAAAATATTTGGTTAATGCCCCCATTTCCATAATAATCGAAATGTTTATTAATGGTGTCATTATATTCAGAAGGTTCTGTTTGTTGAATGTTGTATCCTATTTTTGAATAAGGAGTTACACCAAAACTTGCAAACCACCATTTTTTAATGGGAAATGACATAGCTAAATGATCAAACGAAAAGTCATTATATTGTGCGCTGGTTGACGTTGATTCCATATTTTTAAAAATGCCATTTACACCTAAATCAAAAATAAACGACATAGTGTCTTGAGCACTTATTGCAGCGGGATTCATGTAATTGATTTGATTGTTTACTCTAAGTCCTGTCGAAAGGCCTCCCATTGCTCTACTACTATTAAATCCGTTGCGATCAATGTCTCCAATTCCAAATCTTGAATATGGAGAATTAGTTACACTTTGACTGAATGAATATATATTGGTTAATGCGATAATTCCTATTATAAAAAGATATTTTTTAATCATGTGTTATATTATGTTCTAAAATTCTGTTTAATCCTATGTTATTTAAATTCAAATTTACAAAGATGGTATTTTTTAACTTTGTATCAAAAAAAATAGCATCACCTCCGGTTAAAATTATTTTCAAGTCATCATATTTGTTTTTTAGAGAGTATATATAGCTATCAACTTCAAAAATAATTCCGTTTTGTACTCCGGATATAATAGCATCTGTAGTGTTGTCAGCGATAATATTATAACTTTCGCTTTTATTAAGTAATGGTAATTTGCCAGTGAAATGATTTAAAGCTTTAAATCTCATTTCTAAACCTGGAGAAATTGCTCCACCTAAGTATTGATTATTTTTATTAAGAAGATCAAAAGTTATTGCTGTACCCATGTCAATGACCAAAACGCTCGTGTCAGGATAAATATTGTTTGCTCCAATTACTGCTGCTAAACGATCTTTTCCCAGCGTACTTTTTGTTTTATAAAAATTCCCGATAGGAATTTTGCTTTTTTCATCTAGCTCTATAAAATAGTTTAGGCTAGAACTCAAGTATGATTTTATTGAAGAATCAATGTTTTTTACTGTTGAAAGAATGGCGTTTTCAATATTAGAATATTTCGTTAATATATTTTGGATAACAGAAACAGATAACTCGCTATCTGTTATTATATCAACAATTTTATTTTTATCAAAAACAGCAAATTTATTTCTGGTATTTCCAATATCGATGGTTAGGTTCATTGAACATTAAGGTGTTTAAAATCAGCTCGTAAAATTATAAAAATATTCTGTAAATAAAGATTAATATAAATAATTTTACCCTATACTAATATTTTCTGAATTTTATCAATTGCATTTTGCACATTCTTAGTATGATCGAAACTCAAGGTCAGTTTGTTATTTGTTTCTTTCATTTTTATATCTTTTGGGTTTTGTTGAATAAAACCTAAAATTTTAGAAAATATTGTTGATTTGTAATAAGGAGATTCCTGATTACTGATAAAATAGGCAACCATCTTCTTATTTTTTAAAATTATTTTTTCAAAACCTAGTTCAACAGCCAGCCACCGTAATCGGACTACATTCATTAATTCAACTGTTTGTGAAGGTAAATCCCCAAATCTATCTTTTAATTGACTTTCAAAATTTAGAAGTTTTTCTTCAGTTTCAATATTATCTAATTCTCGATATAATCTGATTCTCTCAGAAATATTATTAATATAATTATCAGGAAAAAGTAGTTCGAGATCAGTATCAATTTGACAATCAGTAATAAACTTTTGTTGTGCAATTTGTTTCTCTATTTCTTGTTCTTGCTCTTTTTCATAAAGTTCCTGGAAAGACGATTCTTTGAGTTCTAAGATGGCTTCATTTAAAATCCGATGATAAGTTTCAAAGCCAATATCGGTAATAAATCCGCTTTGTTCAGCTCCCAGAAGATTTCCTGCTCCTCTGATATCTAAATCCTGCATTGCAATATTAAATCCACTACCCAATTCTGAAAATTCTTCAATAGCTTTTAATCTTCTTCTTGCTTCTTGAGTTACAGAGGTTAACGGAGGGGCGATCAAATAACAAAAAGCTTTTTTGTTTGAACGACCAACCCTGCCTCGTAGCTGATGAAGATCGCTTAATCCAAAATTTTGAGCATTATTAATAATTATAGTATTCGCATTCGGAATATCTAAGCCAGATTCAACAATAGTTGTTGCAATTAAAACATCATAATCGTAATTGATAAAATCGAGCATAACTTTTTCAAGTTTATTACCTTCCATTTGTCCGTGTACAACAACCGTTTTAACATCGGGGCAAAGATTATTAATAAGAATCTCAATTTCCTGAATATTTTGAATCCGGTTATGAATAAAAAATACTTGTCCGTTACGTTGAAATTCGTAATCAATAGCTTCTTTTATAATGTCTTTATTAAAAGTATGTAGTTCTGTTATTATTGGATACCTGTTAGGAGGAGGTGTATTAATTATAGAAAGGTCACGTGCACCCATCATTGAGAATTGTAAAGTTCTAGGGATTGGTGTAGCTGTTAGTGTTAAAGTATCAACATTTATTTTTATTTTTTTCAATTTTTCTTTTACCGATACTCCGAATTTTTGTTCTTCGTCAACAATTAGCAGTCCAAGATTTTTAAACCGGATTTCTTTTCCAACTAATTTGTGAGTGCCTATAATAATATCAGTTTTTCCTTCAGCTAAGTTTTTGATTGTTTCTGTTTGTTGTTTTCTTGTCCTTAGTCTGCTTAAATACTCAGTATTACAAGGAAAATCTGCAAGTCTTTCTTTAAATGTTTGATAATGCTGTAATGCTAATATTGTAGTTGGAACCAAAATGGCTACTTGTTTACTATCGGTAACAGCTTTAAAAGCAGCGCGTATTGCTATTTCGGTTTTTCCAAACCCCACATCACCGCATATTAGCCGGTCCATAGGAGTATCAGATTCCATATCGTTTTTTACTGAGTTCGTTGATGTTAGCTGATCTGGGGTATCCTCATATATAAATGATGATTCTAATTCTTTTTGTAGATATGTGTCGGGCGAAAAAGCAAATCCTTTTTGTTCCTTACGCTGTGCGTACAATTGAATCAGTTCTTTAGCTATGTCTTTTATTTTTGACTTAGTATTTTGTTTTAGCTTTTGCCATGCACCCGTTCCGAGTTTATAAATTTTAGGCGGTTCTGCATCTTTGCTTTTATATTTTGAGATTTTATGTAGTGCATGAATACTAATATATAAAGTATCCTGATCTTTATAAACCAGCTTTATAGCTTCTTGTGTTTTCCCATTAATATCAATTTTCTCTAAACCACCGAATTTTCCAATACCATGATCAATATGTACTATATAATCGCCCGGATGAAGTCCTGTTAACTCGCGAATGGTTATTTGTTCTTTCTTTTGCAGGCTGTTTTTTATTTTAAACTTATGATATCGTCCAAAAATTTGATGATCAGTATAAAGACAAATTTTTAGGTCATGATCAATAAATCCTTCGTGGATAGTTTTTAATATTGGTTCAAATTTTATTTCCGGGTTTATATCATTAAAAATAGCGTCGAGTCGCTCAATTTGCTTTTCATTATCTGATAAAATATAAGTTGTGTAATTCTTTTCCGTGTTTTGTAGAATGTTATCAGCTAATAATTCAAAGTTTTTATTAAATGCCGGTTGGTGCGATGTTTTAAATAAAATTTCATTTTGTTTAAAGTAACCGTGCTGTCCAAACTCAATACATTTAGACTTACTGATAGCTTCAAGTATATTTTCTTTAGAGATTATTTGGTTTTCTTTTGTTGGTTCATTCAGTTTTTTCTGAATTTCAGCTATTTTATCTAAGATGAAAGTAAGATTCTCAGTCCAAACAATAAAATCTTGTGCAAGAAAATGAAAAAAAGACTCTGTTTGTTTAAAATCTGTATTGTCTTTATCGGGATTGACAATTTTGGGAACAATTGAAATTTGAGAAAAATTTTCTTTAGATAACTGGTTTTCTATATCAAATGATCTTATCGATTCAACTTCATCACCGAAAAAATCAACTCTGTAAGGCAAATCTGATGCAAATGAGAAAATATCTATAATACTTCCTCGTATTGAATATTGACCAGGTTCGTAAACAAAATCGACATACTGAAAATGATATTCCTGCAAAAGCTCTTGTATAAAATCAATTGAAAGCTGTTCGCCAACACTCAGTTTTAGAGTAGAGTTTAATAAATTATCTTTATTAATAACTTTTTCGATAATTGCTTCAGGGTAAGTAACAACAATTAATTTTTCATTGTTTGCAAGTAGTTGTAATGTTTCTGCTCTTAATAACAGGTTTGAACTATCTTCTTGCCCATAAACAATCGATCTTTTAAATGAAGTCGGGAAAAATATTGTTTTTTGATCTGAAATAATTGATATGTCATTTTGAAAATAGGCAGCTTCTTCTTTATCGGGAAGTATTATTAAATGATTACAACTAAGATTATTTATGATATTGGAAATATAAAGACTCCGGGCAGAGCCGGTAAGATTGCTTAAAAATAATCTTTTTGCTTTGCTAATAGTATTTGTACATTCAATAATTTTTGAATGTTCCTTAATAACTTTATTTAATAATTTTATTTCCAAAACCTGACAAAGTTAAAAATAAAAAAGGTAGTTGTAATTCAACCACCTTTTTTGAACGTATTTCTAAAAATTAGTTTATTTCACAGTTTTAGTTAAAAAATGCTCAGCTTTTTCAACCATATTTTTTGACCCTGTATATAAAGGAACGCGTTGATGTAAAGTTTCGGGTTTAATGTCGAGTATTCTAATATCTCCGTTTGTTGCTTTTCCTCCGGCTTGTTCAGCAATAAACGCCATAGGATTACATTCGTACAATAATCTCAGTTTTCCATTTGGAGCACTTGCTGTTTCGGGGTAAATAAATATTCCTCCTTTTAATAAGTTTCTATGAAAATCTGCAACAAGAGATCCAATGTATCGTGCCGAATATGGCCGATTAGTTTTACTATCTTTTTCCTGGCAATATTTAATGTATTTTTTAACGCCTTCGGGAAATTTATTGTAATTTCCTTCATTTAATGAGTATATTTTACCATTTTCAGGAGTTTTAATATCAGGATGCGAAAGGCAAAATTCTCCAATTCCGGTATCAAGTGTAAATCCATTAACTCCCAATCCGGTAGTATAAACCATCATGGTTGACGAACCATAAATAATGTATCCCGCAGCAATTTGTTTATTTCCTTCTTGTAAAAAGTCTATTAATTGTGCTTTTTCGCCTCTTGGAGAAATTCTTCGGTAAACAGAAAAAATGGTGCCAATTGAAACGTTAACATCAATATTGGATGATCCGTCTAAAGGATCCATGCAAACGATATATTTCCCGTCCATAGATAACTCATCATCGAATGTTATTATTTCCTGATTTTCTTCTGAGGCAATCCCACAACATTCACTACTGTTACCTAAAGCTGCAGTAAACTGCATGTCAGCAAAAACATCAAGTTTTTGTTGACTTTCGCCTTGAACATTTATTGCTCCTGCTTCTCCCAATACATCAACTAACCCGGCTTTATTTACTTTTTTGTGAACCACTTTAGCAGCAATGCCAACGTGATGAAGTAAATTCGAAAGTTCTCCTTTTGCGTATGGGATATTGGCCTGACGACGAATTATAAATTCGTTTAAGGTAGTAATACTATAGCCTTTCATTAAGCAAGAATTAAAGAGTTAAAAATGTATAAAATCCAACAAGTTAAATTGAATTTATCATATTATTTAATACAAAAATAGATTTAATTTTATGAATAAGAATAAAATATTGAAAAAAACCTCCCAATACAAAGTTTATTCATCTTTATAAGGGTTAAAAAATAAGAAATGTTAAATTTGTAAGCTTTTATCATTTTAAAATGAATTGTTTAGTATGCTTGTTTTAAAATTTGGTGGTGCTTCAGTTAAAGATTCTAAAGGAGTTGAAAATCTTTTAAATATTGTAAGAAAGTTTTCTGATAACCTTATTATTGTTGTTTCAGCATTAGGAAAAACGACAAATGCTCTTGAAGAAATCTTAAAACTGTCTTTTGAGGAAACCGATAAGTGTATTAATAAATTCGAAGTTTTAAAAACTTATCATTTTGATATTATAAAAGATTTATTTCCGAAAAAAAGCAATACTATCTATTCGGAAATTGAGAATGAATTCAAAAAGCTTTATAACGTACTATTCGAAGAAAAATATGATTCTTTTGATTTAAAATACGATCAGCTTGTTTCCTTTGGAGAAATATTTTCAACAACGATTGTAAGTGCATTTTTAAATTCGCAGCAATTATCAAATAAATGGATTGATATTAGAAAGGTTTTGATAACTGACGATACTTACCGAGAGGCAAAAATTGATATGGCATTGACCAAAGTCAAGGCTGAAGATTTTTTAAGTTTTAAAAAAGATAAAATTTATTTAACACAAGGTTTTATTGGCGGATCGAAAAAAGGATTTGCGACTACCTTGGGTAGGGAAGGTTCAGACTACACTGCTGCGGTATTAGCAAATTTATTAAATGCAGAAAAAGTTATAGTTTGGAAAGATGTTGATGGTGTTTTAAATGCAGATCCACAATACTTTATCGAAACAGAGAAACTGAATAAAATTTCATACCAGGAAGCTGTTGAATTGGCTTATTTTGGAGCAAAGGTTATTCATCCTAAAATGTTAAAACCATTACATAATAAGAATATCCCTCTCTATGTTCGTTCATTTATTAATCCTGATGGGGCGGGAACAGAAATAGATTGTTTTAAACAATATGATCAGGACTTACCTATATTTATTTTAAAGAAAGATCAAATGCTTATTAGTTTGTTTCCTAAAGATCTTTCTTTTGTTATGGAAGATGAACTTAGTAAAATATTTAAATATTTATCGGAACATAGAATAAAGGTAAACCTGATTCAGAATTCGGCTATTAGTTTTTCATTATGTATTGATAATGCTAACAGCAAAGCAAAACAATTAATTGAGCGATTTAAGGAGGATTACAAAGTATTATACAACGATCAACTTGAATTGCTTACAATAAGGCATTATTCCGATGACGCAATAAATAAAGTAACAAAAGGCCGAAAAATTTATATTGAGCAGAGAAGCAGGCATACTGCCCATTTTGTGATCAGGTAAAAGCCTTGATTATTTTATCAGCTAAAAATTCCGAAAGTTTTATACTAGATTCATGAGTCCAGCCTGCTATATGAGGTGTTAGAACTACCTTGTTACTATCAATCAGGTATTGGAATGTTTCAGGTAAATCATTGCCTGAGTGTAAGTGTTCGAAAGAAGTTTGTTCGTATTCAAGTACATCAAGTGCAACTCCTAAAACCTTACCAGATTTTATATTTTTAACAAGATCGTCGGTTTTTAAAATTTTTCCACGTGCCGTATTTAATATATATATATCTTTTTTAAACTGGTTTATAAATTCATGATTTATCATGAATTGTGTTTCATCAGTTAATGGAACGTGTATGCTAAGAATATCTGTTTGCTCAAAAATATCTTCCAAGCTTTTCTCTGTTACAAATTCGTTTGAATAATTGAATTTGTATTTATCATAGGCAATAACATTTGCCTCAAAACCTCTTAATCTTTGAGCAAAAGCACTACCCATATTTCCGTATCCAATAATGCCTATTGTTTTTCCTTTAATTTCTAATCCACGGTTTCCTTCACGAACCCATTTTCCGCTGCGAACCTCAATGTCAGCTTTTAAGATATTATTAAATAATGTAAGTAACATTCCCAAGGTATGTTCCCCAACTGCATCCCTATTTCCTTCCGGCGAATTAAAACATTTTATTCCTTTTTGTTCTGCATACTCAACATCAATATTTTCCAATCCGGCACCAACTCTTCCAATAAATTTCAAGTTTTTGGCAGCATCAATAATTCTTTTATCAATTTTAAGTTTACTCCTTATAATTACACCATTATATTTAGGAATTATATTGATTATTTCTTCAGGCTTTATATCAGGTTGATAATCACAAATAAATCCCGATTGTGTCAGTTTTTCGGGAAGTTTATCATGAGTCGAGTCTATAAACAGAACGTTCATTCCTTTATTCATCAATTTGTTTAGTTATTTCAGATATACTTTAAATGCAGGTTTGTAGCCTTTTATTTCTCCAAGTGAGTTGTAAATCTCATAAGCAAGCATGATTGAATGTACTTTTTTTACCATTTTCTGATTAACAGAATCATAATACCAGGCTTCTTCAAACTGAACTTTTGCAATTTTATCCCTGCTGAATGTTGAATCATTTTCCAATGCTTTTATGTCTTCAATGCTTAAAACTTCATTATTAAAAAACTCATATGGAATAAGTTCTCCTGCATAAACCGATTTGAAAATTTCATTAACCAATGTTTTTTTATCCAGATTCCTTAGACAATATTCCGTCCACTCATCATTGTCGGGATTCATTATAACAACATTGTTAATTATAGTATCTGCAATGACTATGAAGTTTTCATCGCCTCCCAGGTTTATAACTTGAGGTTCGTTTTGCTTTAAATTACAACCTGCTGTTATAATAGATATTATGAATACCCATTGAATAATTTTAGTTTTATTTTTCATAATGGTTTGCGCCGCCGCATTATTACTAATATGTTTCTTAATTTGTACTATCTTCAAATTTGCAATTATCTTTCTTAATATGCACTACCTGCGGCATGCACTATGAGCCGCTGTTATAGCCTGTGGCTTTATTCTTCTATTGGTATATTTTTATCTTTACAATAATTTTCAATTTCCGTATCATTTTCAAAATAGTCATCACAAAATTCATCCAATTCTTTTTCTGTTGAAGGAACGTATCTTTCGCTTGCCGTTAAAAGCTTTTCAGTTTGCTCAATAAACATTTCAAAGTCCTTGTTAATTTTACAAAGTTTGTCTAATGTTTTAAAATCAAGTTCTTTGTATTTCGATTGATAAAGTATTTTACTTTCGTATGGGTTTGGTTTCAATTCAATTATTCCTATTCCAAATGATTGATTTAGTCTTTCCATTTCTTCATCTAAACTGTCACTAATTTCAAAAGCAACCAAATAACCATAATTCGCCCAGCTAGAATTGGAAACTGTTTGAAAAAATGATTTTTTCAACTCGTAATCAGTGTTAATTTCTTTTTTTAATTCATAAGAAGTTATTTTAAAGGTATCTGCTCGATTAACAGATTTTAAAAACGTCTGACTTGTTTTAGTTTTGAGATGTAAAAATTTAATTCCGACCATATCTGGATGTATCCACTTTTGATGGCTATCTTTACTATTCTTTGAATGTTCGTGAAAAATAGTTTTTGAATATATTCCAGTATTTTTCAAATAACTACTTAATAATTTATGTAAATCTCTTTCTCCAAATGTTTTTTCTTTTGAAGTATTTTTTTTGATTTCTGTTTGAGTAGTATTATTTTCAAAATTTATATTGCTTTCATTTTTTGCTAAATAATATGAATAAGAGCCTTTTGAATTTTTAATACGTTTAACTCGGTTGTCTCCTTTTTGAATAAATGAAGTTAGTTGTCCTGAAATTGTTAGAGCAGGAGTTTTGCTTTTTCCAAAATCATAAAAATTGTTTTTTACAATGTAGGCATAAATTTCATTATAATTTGTTAGTCCATTAATTTCTTCCAAACTCTTTAATACTGCTTCTTTTATTGTCATTTTCTTAATTTTATTTTTGCGTCCTACGGTTTTCGTCCATAGGCCATAACTATATATTATGGAGTATTTGTAATTAATTACCTTTTAAATAATAATCTTTTTCCTTTTACGGATTCATTGAAAATGCCATTGTTATATACCAAAATGCCATTTACAATTGTGTGAGTCACTTTAGATTTAAATGTTTGATTTTCGAATGGCGACCATTTACATTTATATAAGGTATTGTTTTTATTTACGGTCCAGGAAGAATCCAGATCAACTAAAACTAAATCGGCCCAATATCCCTCTCTTATATATCCTCTTTCTTTTATTTGAAATATATCAGCCGGAGTATGACACATTTTATTTACAATATCATTTAACGATAATTTATTCTGGTGATATAATTCAAGCATAGCTGTTAATGAATGTTGAACTAATGGTCCGCCCGATGGTGCTTTAAAGTAGGTGTTTGATTTTTCGTCGATTGTATGAGGTGCATGATCCGTAGCAACAACATCGATTTTATTATTTTTCAATCCATTAATTAAAGCTTCTCTGTCTTTTGTTGTTTTAATTGCAGGGTTCCATTTTATTTTCGTACTATATTTATCATAATCAGCATCTGAAAACCATAAATGATGAACACAAACTTCTGCAGTAATTCTTTTTTCTTCCGAAGGCATCGTATTATCTAAAAGCTTTAATTCTTTGCCAGTACTTAAATGTAATATATGTAACCTCGAATTATATTTCTTAGCCAATTTAACCGCTAAGGCTGATGACTTGTAACAGGCTTCTTCACTGCGGATTAAAGGATGATACTTTAAGGGTAAATCTTCTCCAAATTCTTCTTTATATTTAATAGTATTTTTTTTGATGGTTTCTTCATCCTCGCAATGTGTTGCTATTAATACTGGCGATTCAGAAAAAATTCTGGATAAAGCATCTTTATTATCAACAATCATATTCCCTGTTGATGAGCCTATGAATACTTTAACTCCACATACTTTTTCAGGGTCGGTCTTTTTTATTTCTTCAATATTATCATTTGTGGCACCAATATAAAAAGAGTAATTGGCTAATGATTTTGCAGATGCTGTTTTATACTTTTCTTCCAATAATTCTTGTGTAGTTGCTTGTGGAATAGTATTGGGCATTTCCATGAATGAAGTTATACCTCCTGCCACAGCGGCTTTTGATTCCGTATAAATTTCAGCTTTATGTGTTAGCCCCGGTTCTCTAAAGTGTACATGATCATCAATAATGCCAGGTAAAAGGTATTTCCCTTTTCCATCAATGATTGTTTGAACCTTTAATTCAGGAAGCTTGTCAGTCTTAAACACTTTCTTAATCTTGCCTTCTTCAATTAATACACTTCCCTGAAATTGATTCCCTGCATTAACAATAATTACATTTCTGATCAGCAAACTATACATTATATTATAGGTGTTTATTTTACCATTTCGTATTTTCTAAAAAAACTTCTGAATTTCATTTTTATAACTCCCCAAATAGCTTCATTGAAAATGCCTCCGCTCATTTTTGAAATACCTTCTTGTCTTTCTGTAAAAATAATAGGAACTTCAACTATTTTAAATCCAAATTTCCATGTGGTAAATTTCATTTCAATCTGGAAAGCATAACCTTTAAGTTTTATTTTATCAAGATTAATAGTCTCAAGAACTTTTCGTTTATAACATTTAAATCCTGCGGTTGTATCCTGAACATCCATTCTTGTAATCATTCTTACATAGATTGATGCAAAGTACGACATCAAGATTCTTCCCATAGGCCAATTTACTACATTAACTCCTGATATATATCTCGATCCAATGGCTAAGTCTGCTCCCTGATTTTCACAAGCATCATAAAGTTTTATTAAGTCATCGGGATTGTGTGAAAAATCAGCATCCATTTCACATATATAATCATATTTATTATCAAGAGCCCATTTGAAACCTGTAATATAGGCAGTACCAAGTCCAAGTTTCCCTTCTCGTTCTAATAAATGTAGTTTTTCAGGATATTCATTTTGTAGGGATTTTATAATATCAGCTGTTCCATCAGGCGAATTATCATCAATAATAAGTAAATCGAAGGGTGATGTCAGAGAAAATACCTTTCTAATCATTTTTTCTATGTTCTCTATTTCATTATAAGTAGGGATTATAACAAGTATTTTTGATATTTCCATTATTGCATTTAAATTGATAGATTTTGTTGAGCGAAGATAAAACTTTTATTTCAATTTGATTTATTTAAGAGCCTATAACGATAAAAATAAAAAATTATTTTGTTGTGTTTTAATAGTTTAGATTAAATAGATAAAAAAAATATAATAAAGAGGTTGCAGAATTGAAAACAGTCTTTATATTTGCACTCCCAAACGGGAAAAAGTTCTTAGATAGTATAGAAGAAACGCTGAATATAACTACGGCAAATTTTTTCAGAAAAGATTTGGAAAATAGTAATTAAAGTTTTTATATTTGCAGCCGCTTTCGGAGGGGA
>JAUWQL010000106.1 GCA_030611105.1 Bacteroidales bacterium | reverse complement strand
ATTTCTAAAGAACGGGGGTGGGTGGTGTTTAAATAAAAAATCCGAACAGTAATTTTAACATTTTAATGTTATTCCCGCGAAGGCAGGAATCTATTAGATTATTTGAACCTTAACTTATTGACATTGGTCGGCAGACAGGGAAGTTAAGTTAATAAATAATTTAGGTTAATTATT
This sequence comes from Bacteroidales bacterium, assembly GCA_030611105.1. Classification (GTDB taxonomy): domain Bacteria; phylum Bacteroidota; class Bacteroidia; order Bacteroidales; family UBA12077; genus UBA12077. Next base: position 13,120 of record JAUWQL010000106.1, on the reverse strand, counting down.
AAATAATTTGACCGAATAAGTACATCATTGGATTTTCGCGCATTAATTTTTCTTTACGCGGGCCACAACGCTGAATAAATTTAGCATGATTTTTTTTGAAATCGCCTGCTGCCAGAACCATCCAACAATCTGTTCCGTACATGGCTTTATTTCGGATTGTTATATTGTTGTCGTAATTCTCAAAGAATACATCGAAAGATTCTTTAACAGCAATGTTATAAGAAAAATCGGCATAAACATTCTCGTAAGCCATTAGCCGATTAATGGTTTCTATATTTTGATCACGCCCTGTTTTGGCAAGATTTAACCAATGATCTATTCCACCAAAATGACCTAAATTCAATTTTAATTTGGGAAATTGCTTTAATACCACTTCCCAATGTTTTGGGTCGTTGAAAAAAGCAGCTCTTTTATTTCCATTTTGAATATTCAAATAATGTCGCAATGAAACAATATCTCCATTATCATCAATTTGATATCCGTATAAATCGTAACCGTTCTGATATGATTTGATCAAAGACCCACCACAATGTGCTACTACAGGTATTTTCTTTGCTTCGCAAACTTCGTAAATGTGCCAAAGCCATATATCAGAAGGAAGATACCCCAAAGCAGGATAAACTTTAATACCAAAAAACTGATTGTTATTAGCATCGGGAGTAAAAGCTTCTAAAAAAAGCTTATACAGGTTGTTGTTTCCTTGTTTTTGTGCTTTTCTTGGATCTACAGATAAAAAGGGAAGAATAGCTTTATTTTGCATTAATTCTTTTAATTCTTTGATTTGATCTTTTTGGGATTTGTCGGCTTTAAAATACCAGCCTTCGTCTAAATCCATCATTAAGGGTATGGTAATTATGTTTTGCTGGCAAGCAAAATTCTGTAAATAATGTTCGAGAACCTGTCCCATATTTTCTTTTTGCATGATTTCAAAAAGCTCATCGAACTCATTGTCTTTTTTAAGGTTTATGATATGATCGAGAAGGTCGTCAAGCTTTTTATCGGGATCGAGTTTGCCAAGCAATCTTAAAAGAAAGTAGTTTTTGGTTACACAGTACTTATCGAAAATATGACAGTGAATGTCGAAAACCGTGTCGGGATGAGTCATCATTTGAGTAACCTTTGCCGATATCCTATCTAAAGGATTATCGGAAATAGTTGCCATTGCCTGTTGCTTAAAATCTTCCGGGTTCATAATGAATAAGGGTTAAAAGGTAAATTGAGTAATAAAATTGAGATATGATAATTGAGGGTACTAAAAATTAGTCCTTGTAAGTTGACAAAGAATAAAAGTGGAATTTGATTATAGATTTGAACCATTACAATACTTTTTTATACTCTCCCTTTCGTATTCGTAATCGTTCTTTACTATTTAGAATAGCTAAATTAAAAAATTGTTAGGTTAATGTCAAGGAAATGGGAGAGGTTTTTTAAATAAACTGAGATGGGTGGATTAGGTTACTTTAAATTTGGGTGAACCGGAGTTATCGGCTGGGCTATATTAAAATTTCCATCTTTCTTTTCTGAAAAAATCAAACAATGAAATTTCTTCAATATTATAACGTTTACATACATTCGGAATTTTATGAGCATGAGGTTTTACAGTTTCTGTATGAATAAGAATTGCTTCATTGAATTTTGCCTGTGCAATTACAAAAGGATCAGCTTGTGGTCGACCAGTGAGTATAGCAGATTGTTTGATGAGGTTTGGGAATTCTTCTAATATTTCACTAACAAATGTTTGTTCTTCAATTGTAGGTTTAAAGAAGTATTTTTTATTTCGCTTACTCCATTCCGCAACATACTCATCGTTGTAATTCTCTATTTCACGATATACTTCGCTTGAAGAAATTATTTCATTTGCATTAAACATTTCCTCTAAATTTGTCCAAAGAGTATCAAATACGTCAGGTGGATATTTATTGAGATCTATAAAAGGACCACTATCAATTATATATTTTACATTATTGAATAATAACATATTTAAAATACTCTCTGTTCGTACACGGGAATTTTGTTTATTTTGATAGATAGTATATCCGCAACCTGAATCTGATCGATTTTTCCTTTATGGTATTGACTAAGTATATCTGTAACAAAATTTTTTCCAAGATGACTAAAATTCGTAACATGATAAGTAGGACCACTTTCACTTTTCCTTTGTTTTTCTTTTTGTTTTTCCTTATTTTTTAGAAAAATTTCCTTCCATCTTTTTCTTGCTTCTAAATAATAAGCTTTTGTTGTTCTCTTGAGATCAAGCAATTTCCTTAAAACAACTTCTTTAGAAACTTTATATTTGTTTGCAATAATTTCAAGTTCAGAATCCTCCCATTCTTTCTTTTTTATAGATATCAAAATCTCCTCATTAACTAATTCTTTTTCAGGTAGAAGAATTTCTGAGGCGAACTTATTACAGAACACTTCAATTTTATCTGGATTTTTTTTAAATTCCTGAGTAATAATATCTCTAAATATACCACCAGTATTGAATAATATATGACAGAGCTCATGGAAGATGGTAAATATCTTACCATTAGAACTATCTCCACTATTAAGTATTATTACTGGGAATTCGTTGTCAACCAATGAGAATCCTCTAACATCATTTAAGGGAAATTGAAAAACATAAATTCCATTTAGTTCTATTAATTCTCTATAATAATTAAAAGCCTCTTCAGAATTTTTGAAACTTATTTTCAATCTTTTTGATACGCCTAAAAAATTCCTAACTGTTTCAGCTGATTTAATAGGATCACTATTTAATCTAAAAATAAAATCTTTGAATAATGGCTTTTCAATTGGATTTTTGCCATTATGCAGTTCATTTAAGTATAATTGCAAATTTTTTGCTTTCCTTATTTCTATTCTTAATTTGGGCGTCAAAAATTCTATTTCTTCATCACTAATTGACCTAAAATCTTCTTTAACATTTGATTCTTGTGGTGGGTTTTTCATGAAAAATACAGCAAGTGGTCTTTTGTAAAAGGAATATGCTAATCTTTCAAGCTGTGCTAAAGAAGGGGTAGAATGACCTTTTTCCCAGTCAACTATAGTATTTACATCTTTTTTTAACTTTACAGCCACCTCTCCAATAGACAATCCAATACTTTCTCTTGCCCAAACAAGAATAAGAGGATTAATCTTTATTATTTGATTAATGGTTTTCATCTTACATACAAAGATACTAATTTAGTTTGTTTTTGTTTCCACTGCCTTGTCGCTAACTTAATAGTATTCTATCAACTGTTTCAATAAAGATATTATTATTAAACAATAATACAAAGTTTGAGATTAAAAGATTTAAGTGAGTGAGCGGGGATAATGTGTTAAATTAAAAAAGGTGCCGACAACATATCGGCGCCAGCAGGTTAAAAACTATTTAAAGGAGAACTAAATAGGCTGTAATTCTTCTTATAAAAATTGGAATAATTACAGCAACTTAACAAATCGTTCTACAAAATCTAATTAAACAAGATTCTTTTATCACTTAAAAGGGTCAGTTTCTTAAACTTATCCTTATGCCAATTAATTCTATGAGCTTGTACTGCAATAGGAAATAGTGAATTTCCCTCAGATACTAATTCAAGTTTTCTATCCGTTTGAAAGTCAAAATCAATTTTACCATCGACCATTTTCATCAATTCTGCTTTGACATTTGCACTAATATCAACGTCTGTTTCGATAGTAGCTTTAATATCTTTTGCCATTAAGACTCCTGAAATAATAATTATATTGTTTCTGTTTGCATTCTTAATAAATTCTCTATTCGAATGAATAAATTTTGCCGTACTTAAAAAATTAGAAATTTCTCCTCTAAGTACAAGTAAAGTCATACTATCATTGTATGTCACAGTGACTTTTTTACCTCTTTTAAACTTTGTTGACAAGCCTAAATCTCCTAATTCTAAAGATTTAAGTAAATCTTCTAACACCTCTAAACCAATATCAAAATTGAATTCTTGTTTCTGATCATAATTAACAGATAAAGCCTTATTTTCCTTTACCTTCAATTCTATATTAGATGATAAGGCATCCGTAACATTTTCGTGAAGAAATTCTATTCTATTATTTGGTTTCTTCAACCAAAGTTGTAAAGGTTTGTGATATCTAATTGGACTTTCAATTAGATCAAAATTTGATTTTCTTAATTCTCTTTCAAGATTCATGATTTTAAATTTTGGTTAATAATTAAATTTTACTTTTATTTCTTGTTATCAGGTTTGTTTGAAAGTTCTTGTTTTACTCCTGTACCTCTAAGTTTCATCACTTTATTAAGTAAATCGAACCAGAATGGTGCACCAAGGGAGATGGCAAGGGCTGTAATAATCCAACCAAAAATTTTGAACAGAAACGTTAAACTCCAAAAATCTTTAAAAACTTTGTTGAATTCTCCTTCTTGCCAACCTACGCCAGCCAATTGTTCAATGGAAGCAATTTCTTCGTTGATAATAACATCAATTTCTTTTTTAAGAGAATCCATTTTTTCTATAAGATCAGTATCAGTTCTATTATCCGTAGTATCAATCCGTATATATTCAGCATATTTATTAATATTATTTTCGGCGTATAAAACCAGTTCTTTGCGAATTTTTGAATCTTTCGATAATTGCTGGTAAACATGTATTGAATCGAAATTGAACAGGAGAGCAATTGCTAAAGCAATAGCCATTGTCCACTTTTTTATATATCGGTTATACCAGCCTGATGTTCGCTCCATAACAGAGTTAAACCAGTTTTCGATGTTTTTTTGTAGTTCTTCGGTTTTGTCTTCGCCTTTTTCGATGTAGTTTAGCAAAATATGTCGCAAGTAATTATGCTCTGGTAGTTTTGCAATGGTTTCTTTAATCTCATCTTTGGTTTTTGAGATTTTTTCTTCCTCGTAAATTTCAACAATTACTTTGGCAAAGTTTTTAGGTTCAATGTAAGAAGGAAATCCTTTTCCTTTCTTTTTTACAAATGATTGAATTAAAGGGTGCTTGTAAAATTTGTCGAAGAGTTTTTTTCCTTCTTCGGCATCGTTATCCATCATATTTTTAATAGCTTTTTTCAATTGTGTAGCTCTGAATTTGAAAAAAGTGGAAATAATTTCATTAACAAAGGTTGCTAATAAACTAAACAGCAGGTACAAAAATACCAGACCGATTATTACTTCAAGAATAGTTGAGTTAAACATATTTTTAGATTTTTTTATTAATATTTCCGCGCCAGCAGGATAAATTTATTTTGGTTTTTTCTTTTGTATTATTTGTTCAAGTTTTTCATCTTCGATATCAATATTTAATTGTACCCATAGTGGTAAATGATCGGACATTTCGTATGTATAAGAATTAAAGCCGGGTGTGTTTCTTGGATATAACTTTTTTATATCTCCTGAATGAAAGTCAAGTATTCCTCCATGATTGGTAAATGATTTTGTGTATTGAGGGTAATAAAATATTTGGTCATATCTCTTGTTCATTGCTAAGTTAGAGCCATGTTCTAAGCCCCTTAATGAATCGGGAATACGTAGACCTTTGCTGGTTATTGCCTGAAATAGCGAATCGTCAAGTTTAGGGATATTAAAATCTCCCATAACAATAATATCTTTGTCAATACTGTAAGCATCATTTCTTTTTTTATCTACCCAATTAGCCAGGTGTTCTAATGCTCTTCTTCGCTCGCTTAACTTATTTCCCCAACGAATGTGTACAGCCATAAGCATGAAATCAAAATTCCCGGCAGAAAATGAAGCAATAAAAGGAGATCTCCACCAGGTTAATAAAGCTTCATATTCCCCCGTTTTTTTATTCTTTTTTCTCGGAGGATCAGCTTCTGCTGCCAATCCTGTGAATACAACTGCTCTTTTATCATATATATATGCCATTCGTTCACCATTGCCACCCCTATCTAAGGTGTAATCAGAAAAAACCACTTTCCAATATGGACCTAAAATATCAAGTACTTTTTTAAGTTCTGTAATATTTTTTCTTAACTCTGTAATAGCAATCAAGTCAAACTGACCAAGTATTTCTGCGATAAAATGCAAAGAATCTGTACGTCTTTTGCATTTGCCAAATTCACGTATATTCCAAGTGGCTACATTTATTGATTCGTCTAGTTTAGATGATGGAATCTTTCCTTTTGCTATACGAATCCTCAATTCTTGTAAGCCAAGTGCTGTATAATAATTTAAATTTCCATGAAACATAATTTACTTTTTTAGTTAATTTATTTATTTGTAAAGTTTTCTCTTTTTCACCTTGTTGGTAATTAGTGATTATAAGTACACCTTGTATGTATATGATACACATTAGATAAAATAGCTAGTTTTTTTGTAATACACATACATAGCATTAATGTAAATTAATACTCCTTTTCGAGTTCAGCATGTACGTTCTTAGGAAAGTGAATATAAAAGTAGTAAATATATTTTGTAAAGTCAATAGCTTGTAAAATAATTAATTAAGACCTTTTTGTCTGAATTTATAAGATTCTTCACTTTTGTTCAGGATGACAGCTATTTCTGGTTTCCCCTCAAAGGGGGAAATAAAAAAAAGCTGCCTGAATTAACAGACAGCTTTTCGTATTATTTATAATTATTGTACTTTAGGTGCTTAGCGCCTGCCTGCCGCAGGCAGGGATTTGCTAACAAACAGATGATAAGATTACTAAATTTGTAGTTTTTTATAAAATCAACCGCTTAGCACCTTTAGCGTTTAGTTTCCGTACATTTCGATAATTTCCTGTTTTGTTTTTCCAAGGATATCGTATTTTTTACCTACCTGAATAAAAGCATCCAGTGCTTTTTCAAGATGATGCATTTCGTGTCCTGCTGATATTTGTGTTCTTATTCGTGCTGCTCCTTGCGGAACAACAGGAAAGAAGAAACCAATAGCATAAATTCCCAAATCGAAAAGATCTTTTGAGAAATCCTGCGCTAATTTTGCATTAAACAGCATTACTGGAACAATAGGAGTATCACCATCTTTTAAAACAAAACCGGCTTCGCTTAATCCTTTACGCCAGAATTTAGTATTTTTTTCCAGCTTATCGCGATATTCGGTACTTTGCGAAAGAATATCCAATACTCGTAAAACACCACTAACCACAACAGGAGCAATGGTATTTGAGAATAAATACGGACGAGCTTTTTGTCGGCACATTTCAACAATTTCTTTACGTCCTGAAACACAACCACCTGATGCTCCGCCAAGTGCTTTACCAAATGTTGTAGTGATAATGTCGATTTTACCCATTACGCCACACTTTTCGTGTGTTCCGCGTCCTGTTTTACCAATAAATCCTGATGAGTGCGATTCGTCAACAAATAGTAGTGCGTCGTATTTTTCACAAAGCGCAGCCATTTCGTCAAGTTTTGCAGTATCGCCATCCATTGAATATACACCATCGTTTATAACAACTTTTAACCTCTTATTGGCATGCAGCTGTAATTTCTTTTCGAGATGAGCCATGTCTGAATGTTTGAAAGTATCGTGTTGTGCAGCGCACAAACGCATACCATCAATAATTGATGCATGTACAAGCCTGTCAGAGATCATTATATCTTCGCTTGTAAGTATTGCTTCGAAAACACCTGCGTTTGCATCCATACACGATGGAAACAGAATAGTATCTTCTGTTCCTAAAAATTCAGTTACTTTGGTTTCCAACTCACGGTGAATATCCTGAGTACCGCAAATAAATCGTACAGAAGACATTCCGTATCCACGTGTGTCGAGTCCTTCGTGTGCAGCTTTAATTACTTCAGGATGACTTGAAAGTCCGAGGTAGTTATTTGCGCAAACATTAATTACTTTTTTAGGAGAAGATCCGGCAGGAAATTCTACTTCTATTTCAGCATCCTGCGTTGAATGAATAAAGCGTTCCTGCTTAAACAATCCGGCTTCATGTATTCCGCTTAGCTGATTTTGATATATTTCTTTTATCTTATCTGAATATGCCATAATAATTAGGGTTTAAATGAAACAAAAAGCCATCAAAAATATGATGGCTTAATATTTATTGAAATCTTTTTACTAAAACTTCAATTTTTTTCACAGTATCAAAAGCTTCAGGCGAAGCATCTGCATCAGGAATAGAAATTTTATACTTGTTTTCAAGAAATCTTTTTAAAGAAACCATTGAAAATGAATCAACTATGCCTCCTGAAATTAGCGGAGTATCAAATGTCACATCATCATTTTCTTCGTCGCAATATTCTTCAATTACATATTCCAGGATAACTTCTTTCATGTCTTCCATAATTTGTTTTTTTTAGCCTGCCTTTCGCCTGCCTGACGGCAGTCAGGGCAGATAGGTTTATAATTTATTTTAGTTTTCAATTTTCAATTTGTTATTCCTGCGAACTTTTTTCACGAACGAAGTGAGTAACGCAGGAATCTATTTATTATTTTTATTGAGATTCCGGTCCCGACAACTATCGGGATTGCCCGGAATGACAGACGATTAATATTAATCCGTTATTCTAATCGTCTTCGAGAGTTGAAATATCACCGATTTCTTCGCCCCATTCCTGGGCATGTAGCACACGTCGCATAATTTTCCCACTTCGTGTTTTTGGTAAACGATCTATATATTCAATTTCTTGAGGCATTGCAAGAGGTGACAATTTTTTACGAATAAAATTCATGATTTTTAATTCCAGATCGTCATTGGCTTCAAATCCCGGTTTTAAAGTTACGAAAGCTTTAACAACTTCCATATTTACTTCGTCGGGTTTTGCAACAACTGCCGATTCTGCTACTGCTTCGTGTTCCAGTAATGCCGATTCAACTTCGAAAGGACTAATAAGATGTCCTCCTGTATTAATTACATCATCATCGCGACCAATGAACCAGTAATATCCGTCTTTGTCAATATATGCACGGTCGCCTGGCAGATACCAGCCATTTTCGAACTTTTTCTGATATGTTTCTTCATTTCTCCAGTAAGTTCTCATCATTGCAGGCCAGTCTGGTTTAAACCCTATTAATCCCGGTTTTCCTGTTTCATTTATCGGTTCAAATGTTTTTGTATCAAGAACAGTTGCTGTAATACCTGGGAAAGGTTTTCCCATTGATCCCGGCTTAATTTTCATTCCCGGATAATTGGTAAGCATCATCGATCCTGTTTCTGTTTGCCAGTACGTATCCAAAAATGCTTTCCCGAATACTTTTTCTGACCATATTACTGCTTCGGCGTTTAATGGTTCTCCAACACTTGCTAAATGCCGTAATGATGAAAGATTATATTGTTTTATAATTTCATCACCCGCTTTCATAAGAGACCTGATAGCTGTAGGGGCAGAGTACCACATGGTAATTTTTCTTTTCTCGATAAACTTATACCACGATTCGGCAGAAAAACCAGTATCCAGCACACATTGTGTGATTCCAAGGCTCCATGGTCCTATAATGCCGTATGATGTTCCGGTAACCCATCCAGGGTCGGCAGTACACCAATAAATATCATCTTCCTGTAAATCTAAAACCCACTTGCTTGTTAAATATTGGGATATCAAAGAATAATGAACATGCTTAACTCCTTTAGGCTGTCCGGTTGTTCCTGAAGTATAATGAAGAACAGATGGCGATTCAGCTTTTGTAGGGAATGATTCAAAATTTTCAATCTGCTCGGCTTCATCCATATTAAAAGCAATTTCTCTTTCTCTTAATGGTTTGCTTCCATCGTAGTCAACCAAAATAATGTGCTTTACATAAGGCATCTGATCAAGTATTTTTCTAACTTTCGATACATGCTTACGTTGAGTAATAATAGCTGTTGTTTGAGCATTATCGAGTCGTACATGTAATGATTCATCACCAAAAGCTGAAAAAAGAGGTTGTGCTACAGCACCTAATTTTAATATTCCAATAAATCCAATATATAGTTCAGGAATTTTATCCATAAAAAGACATACTCTGTCCTCGTTCTTTATTCCTAAATTTTTAAGAAAGGAAGCTATTGTATTGCTTCGTAAACGAACATCATTAAAAGTGTATTGTTTTTCAACACCACCTAATCCTTCCCAGATTAAGGCCGGTTTATTTGCTTTTCCCATTTCACAAATTCTATCGGAACAATACCATCCGATATTAATGTTATCACCACTTTTATAGTCAAGCTCTTTTTCAGCAATTGACCAATCAAAGTTTTCTAATTGTTTTTCGTAGGAACCAATGTTTGACATAAGATAAAAAAGTTTAATTTTTAGTATTTATTATTATTTATGATTACGAACGCGTTTGCCAGATCTTTAGTGTGACTCATTGATAAATGTATGGATGTTACTTTTAATTTTTCTGCAATTTGTTTTGCCATGCCTGATAATTTAATTTCCGGTTTCCCCAGATCATTGTTTGTAATATCAATATCTTTAAAAGTAATCCCATCTCTCCATCCTGTCCCAAGAGCTTTTAAGAAAGCTTCTTTTGCAGCATATCGTGCAGCAAATCTCTGGGCTTTATTTTTAAACTGATTACAGTAACTAATTTCGTTATCGGTAAATATACCTCCAATTAATGATGGCTGCTTCTCAATTTTAGTTTTCATTCTTTCAACTTCGAAGATATCTGTTCCTATTCCAATTATCAAAACTGCAGTTTTTTATTGTAAAAAAACAAATATAAAATTTAATAATTAAAAAATGTGTAATTTTTTATGTGAACTGTTTGTTTTTTAATAAAAAGCTTTTATTTTTGCCACGCTAAACACAAAATTTGATGTTTGCAAAATTCCTCAGTAGCTCAGTTGGTTTAGAGCACCTGACTGTTAATCAGGGGGTCGTAGGTTCAAGTCCTACCTGGGGAGCGAGAAAATCAGGCACTTACAAAATATTTGTAGGTGCCTTTTTATTTTGCCTATGGATAAGTTTTACACATACATCCTTTATAGTAAAAAGCTAGATAAGTTTTATATTGGAGCAACAAGATTAAGTCCAATTATAAGAAAAGAAAGGCATTTATTGGAATACTACGGTAATTCAAAATATACCGCTAGAGCTTCAGATTGGATTCTGTATTACGAAATTGAGTGCAGTACTTTTACGCAAGCTTTAAAGATTGAGAATCATATCAAAAGAATGAAGAGTAAATCTTACATCAAAAATCTGGTACAGTATCCAGAAATGACAACAAAACTTCTAGAAAATCATTCTTGATTAAGGGATTGTTAATCAGGGTGCCGATAGCTATCGGCATAGGTTCAAGTCCTTCCCGATACTTATCGGGAGGGGAGCAACAAAAATCCTTCGGAATTCCGGAGGATTTTTTGTTTTTCCAAATTGGTATTGAGTTTTTCTTTTGCTATATTTCACTGGTATTAACTAAAATTATGTGAAATGCAAAATCGAGCAATATTATTTCTGAGTTTAATATTCGTATTTGGGATTTTAAATTCTTGTAGTGAAAAAAACAAAGAGTTAAATAAACGTCAGGTTAAATCAGCCGAAAAAATTATTGGTATTAATTTCAACGATTCTGAACGCGATTCATTAATTGATGTTTTAGAAATTGCACTGGAAGATTTTAAAATCATAAGAGATGTTGACATTTCAAATAGTATCTCGCCTAAAATTATATTTGACCCTCGACCGGTTAATTTTTCAATTGATTTAAATCAGGTTGATATAGACTGGGAAATACCGGAAAATATAAATTTGCCCGAGAATAAAGACGAGTTGGCTTTTTATACAGTATCGGAACTTGCTTCATTACTGAAAAATAAAAAAATTACTTCCTCAGAGCTTACAAAATTTTATATTGATCGATTAAAAAAGTACGGTGATACACTTGAGTGTGTTATAAGTATTACAGAAGAGTTGGCTTTAAAGCAGGCGCAAAAAGCCGATGATGAAATAGCAAAAGGAATTTATAGAGGCCCTTTACATGGGATACCTTACGGGGTAAAAGATTTATTGGCAGTTGAAGGATATAAAACCACATGGGGAGCAGCACCATATAAAAATCAAAATATTGATTACACTGCAAGGGTAGTAAAAAAGCTGGAAGAGGTGGGAGCTGTTTTAATTGCAAAACTTACAATGGGTGCTTTGGCAATGGGAGATGTTTGGTACGATGGTGTTACTAAAAATCCATGGGATTTGAACCAGGGCTCTAGTGGCTCATCAGCAGGTTCAGCATCGGCAACTTCTGCAGGGCTTGTTGCTTTTGCCATAGGAACCGAAACCTGGGGTTCGATAGTATCTCCTGCCACAAGATGCGGAGTTACCGGATTAAGACCAACATTTGGACGGGTTAGTCGTGATGGAGCAATGGCTCTTAGCTGGACCATGGATAAGATCGGGCCAATTTGTAGAAGCGCTTACGATTGTGCTATGGTTTTTGATGTAATTCGGGGTAAAGATAAGAATGATCAGTCAACAGTGGATTATCCTTTTAATTACTCTCAGGAAATTGATTTGTCAAATCTTAAGGTGGCTTATTTAAAAGATTTATTTGAGGGAGAAGATTATCGGGGACAAGACAATGATTCAATAACACTAGATGTATTAAAAAGATTAGGTGTTAATTTTCAGGAAGTGAAATTGCCTGATAATATACAGGTAATTGGCTTGGTAATTATATTAGAAGCAGAAGCAGGGGCAGCTTTCGATGAACTGACCAGAAGCAATAAGGATGACGAATTAGTTGCTCAGCATAAAAATGCATGGCCCAATATTTTCAGAAAATCAAGATTTATTCCTGCTGTTGAGTATATACAGGCAAGCAGAATTCGCAATCTTTTAATAGAGGAATTTCATAAATTAATAAAGGATTATGATGTGATTATATGCCCATCGTATGGCGGAGACCAACTATTAATGACTAATTTAACCGGACATCCATGCGTGGTAGTGCCAAATGGTTTTGACGAAAATAATCACCCTACAAGTATAAGTTTTATTGGAAATTTATACGATGAGGCTACTATTCTTTCATTTGTAAAAATGTACCAGGATAATACGGAATATGATGATGTACATCCTGAATTTTTCAGGTAATATTGATTTTTATTGACAGAAAAGAAGGCACATTCTGCAGTAAATAATGCTTTGAATATCAGATAATTATTCGTATATTTAGATATAATAAAACCCCGAAAAGTGACGAAAACACTAAAAATCGGGGTTTATATTTAAACACTA
>JAUWQL010000122.1 GCA_030611105.1 Bacteroidales bacterium | reverse complement strand
GTAGGGAAAAGAACTACTGCCCGATTACTTGTTGAATCTTTGAAAAAACAAGGTTTAAAAACAATTTTTGTAACAACCGGACAAACAGGTTTGCTTCAAGGTGCAAAATATGGTATTGCTTTAGATGTTTTAACTTCGGGCTTTGCCACGGGAGAAGTTGAAAATGCAATTGTGAATGCAGTTGCTACAGAACAGCCTGATATAATTATAGTCGAAGGGCAGGGTGCTTTGAGTCATCCTGCGTTTACAACATCAAGTGCAATTCTTAGAGGAGCATTGCCTAATGCTATAATTATTCAACATCCACCCAAAAGAAAGAATCTTTGTGATTATCCTAAGCTGCCAATGCCAACATTAGAAAGTGAAATTAAGCTTAATGAACTGTTTACAAAATCAAAAGTAATTGCCATTACACTTAATCATGAGGATATGACAGACCATGAACTTGAAAATACAATAGTAGAGTATGAAAGTAAATATAAATTACCGACTACCGATGTTTTGAAATATGGCGCCGATAAATTAGTTAAAAAGATATTTGATATATTTCCAGAACTTAAAAAATAAGTACTGCACTATATGATTACTCCGAGAATAGAAATAAACCTTGATAAAATTGCACATAATGCAAGGAATTGAAATCACAGGCATTGGAACAAATTTAACTTGTTTTGGTGGAATCGAGCCTAATGACGAAAAAATGGAACAATTATCTTTAATTGTTAAAGATATCCGAGAAAAGTTTAACCTTACATTAGAAGTTGTCTCTGGTGGAAATTCAGCTAATTATAACTGGTTTATATCCACTAAGGATGTTAGGGAAATCAATAATTTACGTTGTCAGAATATTTTTACAGGGGATTAAATGAAATAAAATTAATTACTTATATCCAGATTCGTATTCTCTTTAGTAATTTCAAATTCATATTCAGGATACTCGTAAATAGGGATACGGGGCTCTGTTTCTCCAATTGAATATCCCCAGATGCTTTCATAATCGGAAATATTTTCGCCAATATCTTCGAGTTGTTGCAGGTACTCACTAATCGATTTGGATTCAATAATAATTACTTTGCCCATTTTTTCAATAATCGGGCTGTGATTACGATTGGTGTCATGATCAAATTCCAGTATTCGCCTTCCATAGCGGGTTATTCCAATGGTCCTGAAAGTAAGGCTTTTACCAACTCCGGGTAAGTTTAATACATTACGATCAGTACCGAGGAAAGGCAGATTAGCTTTACTTTTTAACTCCGATATTTTTTCAACTAATAATTCGGAATGATTCGGAAAGTTTTTTATTTCATCATAATATTTTTCAGGGATTTTGCCATAGATCTTTTCTTCCATTTGTTCCTGAACTGCTCTTTCGTTGGTAGCAAAATTGAAATTATTTTCCATATAACCTTTAACACTAAAGGTATAGTAATTAATAATTCCAATATCGTTAAGCACTTTTCTTAGTTTCGCAGAATGTCCTCGACGCGATGCAGCAGCTGTAAAAACCATTTGGTTTGTAACTATCCATCCAGCGGTAATAAGTTTTCTGATTCCTTCACGGGCTTCGGGAGTTACTTCCATTGGCGATTCAAAATGTGTTTGAATAACAAACTGTTTAATACCAATTTTAGTTGCTTTTTCTTTAAAATCCTTTAATATTTGAGTTAGCTCATATGTAATTCTTTGAGGCAAATAAACCGGCAATCTTGTTCCCAGTCTTACTCTTAGGATTTCGGCATATTTATTACCATCAGCTCTGTTTTTATTGGCTTCCTTTTTACGTAAAGCCATTTCATAAATTTCATTTAATATTTTTTCAAGTGATTTATCCGAACTCATTAATGCATCACCACCCGTGATCAGAATATCGCGTAATTGAGGATCATCCTCAAAATATTTTAAAAGATTTATAAGTTTTTTTCCCCAGGTTTCGCGTGGTTTTAGTTTATCGAGATTAAAATTAAGATTACCTCTCTGGAAATCGTACAATCGCTGACATGATGCACATAATCCACCACATGCCCGGCCAATTGTATCCGGAATTAATATTGCAACTTCAGGATACCGGCGATGGATATTATGATCGTTGGGTAAAAGCCAGCCTGCTGCATTTGGTTTTCCCGGTTCAACTATATCTTCTTTTTCCCAGGCAATTATGTGACCAAATTCATTAAGCAACTGTTTACTGTATATTACATAATGACGAATAGCCAAATCGGCACCAACGGCAAAATAAGGCACTCGTACATGTAATAACGACAGATAATATGGATTTACAAAAAACGGAATTCCTTTTTCTTTAGCTTCATGTAATACTTTCATTGTATCCGGATCGAGAGAATTTCCTAAAAGCTCATTTAATAAATCAGGTGATCGAACAGCAAACCTTAAATGAAAAAGACGATCGTCCCACCATTCCAGGGTTCTTAAGAACTTTTGTTCCTGCGATATGCCTGGTTCAAAGAAATATTTGGAATCTTTAATTTCTCCTGAATCAATCTTATTAATTATGATTTTTAAAATACGTTCACGGTTTTCTTCACGGAGTTTTGTAATACGTGGATCCAGACCATTGCTCCATCTGTTCATCCATTGTTCTACTTGTTCTTTTGATGGTATTTCTCTTTTTAATTTACCGGTAAATTGTCTGAAAAGTTGGAGCATATCTTCAAAAAAGAAAGGTTTTGCACCACCGGTTCCAAAGTTTACTGCTAACCAAATTAATGCTATAGGGTTACTTATGGCTATTTCGCCACGTAAGTTTAAATCATCGAATTCACGACCTGCGTTATCTATATAGTCAAGTAAACGAATGGCAGCTAAATCTTTCCACTTTAGTTTCTCGAATGCTTCACGGCCAATAACCTCACGTTTGTAAAATTTATATGCATCAACGTGCTTTTTTAACTCTTCAAGTATCAGGTTTCTTACACCTATTAATGCTTCTGTTTCGTTGCGGGCATTACGCATAATTTCGTCAAGCATTGGATTTTCACTGAGTAACTTCCTCAGAAGCATATGCGATTTTACCGAAATAGCAATCTGATCTAATTCGTGAACAATTTCAGACATGGCTTATATTATTGATGGAGCAAGTAATATAAGAAAAATGCAGTAGTTATGCAAGTTTTAACTTTGTAATTGTATAGATTATTAAGAAAATTATAAATTAATTTATAATTTATTAAGCAATTCTTTCTGGTTGTGTTCGGTTAGTTTTTGTCGGTTGATTTTATCAATAGTTTTTAAGGCCACAAATTCTTTTTGAATGCTTTTATCGCCGGTCAAATAATTTATCGTAAAATCTACATTGTCAGTTACAAATAATGAATTACCATATTTGTCAATTATTACTTTATCCATAATTTTACAATCTTCATGCAGATATTTTTTGCAAAGCAATTTTTTTAGGATCTCTTTATCGGAACTGTTTAGGTAAGAAAAAATATAATTGAAATAATACAAAATATTTTCGTAAAGATGAACTTCCTGTTTTATTTTGTGCCCACCAAGATACGTTCTGTAATACAAAATTTTAAAATCAAGAGAATTAACAGATCTGCGCATGTAACAATTGGGCGATCCTAACTTTTTCTTTATCTGATGCTGATTACTACCAAAATTTATATTTTTGTTTAAAAAGATAGTTGTTTTGGTTTCAACTTTTTCTTTATTAATATCAAATAATTTACAAAGGCTTGCAATGTTATAATACATTGTAAAACTTTTATCACGGTAATAATTTCTTAAATAATACTTGGAATTATTAGATAGTATTTTGTGAATTATTTTCTTAAATGCTTTACGCATGATAAAATTCGGTAAAATTAATTTTTGGCTATCTTTTAGTAAAAATAAAATCACCTCCTTCATCACCGGTATCTTTTATTTCGCCATATTGCGGAATATTCGGGCTATTATTTAAAACAGCAATTTTAAAACTGCTGAATAATTCTTCTGCCGAAATATAAGGTTGTGTATTTTCAGTAAGTCTTTTAGTTAAATAAAGCAAGAAAACACTGCGATCAGGTACTTCTTTTAAAGTACCACTTGTCATAGCTTTACGACTTGGGACTTCATATAATTCTTGAATTGATTTGGGAGCATCGGTAAATGCTTTTCTTGTTTTAAATATACCACCACTAAAACAAGCATCAGCAATAAGAAGTGTATGTTTTGTTTTTACAGTACGGAGATAATCGCGAGTGGTGCTGTTTCTCATCCAGTTTGCTGTATTTGCCTTTTTTGCATCTGAAGGTAACCAATAACCAATTTCGTCTTTTCTGTCCCAATAACCATGACCTGCATAAAAAACCAACAAATTGTCATCTTCGGTGATTATCCTGTTTAATCGATCAAGTTCGGATATAATTTCCTCACGAGTCGGACTTTTTAGTAAGGTAACGTTTTCTTTTTCGAAAGTATAATTTGTTGTTAATGTATTATAAAGCTTTCCTGCATCAGCTACGGGCTGGTCAAGATTCAGAATTTCAGGATCAGCATATTCGTTAACTCCAATTAACAATGCATAATATTTTCCTTCTTTGGCTGTTTTTTCATTAAGCATTGAAGGATCTTTACCACTTACATTATTACTTGTTTGTCGCTGATCTTGCTTATTTATTGGTTGATAAACAATAGAATAAGTTTCTTCAATAGAATTATTAAAGGCATCTACAGCACGAACAAAAACATTATTATTGCCTTCAACAAGATAAATGTCTGTTTCAAAATCACCATTTTCTTTTAGGTTGGCATACATACCATTAACAGTAAGCTCAAAAACGCCATTTTTGTCGGTTACTTTTCCATGAATAATTACCTCTTCGGTGTTAACTTTTGTAGTTTTACCTTTAATTAATTGAGGTTTACTAAAACTTATTTGTGGTGGCTGTATATCTACAATTCGGGTTATTTCAGGGCCAATATTGAGACTCATTGTTCGAGATATTAATTCTGTTTTAGCTGGCTCCTGAGGATTATCAAATGAAATATCTTTAAACTGAATATTTCCTGTTTTCAGATCAAGACCATAAGTTATTTCCAATACTTCAACACCAAATTCAAGCATTTTAATTCTGTTGGAAAAGCCATCTGTAATATCAAAACTAAATAATGCAATATCTGTTTGATTAGGTTGAAATGTCAATGTTGGTGTTGCATATCGTGCATTTCCCTGCACTCTTCCAAGTTTTGATGAGTAAGCTTCGATCTTTTTCCCTTTAAAATCATAAATGCGTGCTAAACGGTTTATCATCTTAAGGTCCCGTTTTTTTCCTTTATTTGTTATTTTTAATGCACATATAATTTTTTTATCTTTTTTATAACAATCAACTAATTCGAAATAAAATGCTTCAACATTATCGGTTTGATTTTCTACTATACCAGGTGTGGCTACAATTTTAAAAACATAATCTTTACCTTTCATGTTTTTCCTGTCTTTCAATACATCCCACACTATAATTTTATCTTTTCCTCCCTCAATATTACTACCATAATCTCCGGAAACAGAGTTTAACGGAATATTAAAACTTGTTCCTCCATTGTCGGAGCATAAAACTTTGATATCAAATAATTGACCGGATTTCTCATGCACTATATCATATATCAGGTTTAATTTATCTTCAAATGGTTTTATTCGAAGATTTTCAATTTGCTGAGCATTAGTTTTTATAGAGATACTTGTTATAACAAGTAAAATCCAAAATAATATTAATTTTTTCATAACCGGTAAAATAGATTGAGATAATCGAATCCCCAAAATAACTAATATTAATCAAGTTTCCAAGTATATTTCAATGATTTATATCAACATAAAGGTTAAAAAGGAAATCGTTCTATAATTAAAATTATTGATACTCCCAATCCTATGCCTGATAATACCATACTCCATTCACGCTTATTAAATTTTAGGAAATTTATTAATAAACCAGTGATACTAAAAATGATGAGAACAATAATTATTTGACCTAATTCGATTCCGATGTTGAAAGCAAAAAGAGGTTTTATAATATTGGATTCTATTCCTAATAGGCTCTTTAAATAATTGGAAAAACCTAAACCATGAATTAATCCGAAAAACAAAGCAGCAGCATATTTGATTGTATGTAATTTAGGTGTTACATAATCATTTTTCTGAACAATGTTTACAATTGCTGTTAATAATATTGTTACAGGAATGAGAAATTCAATTACTGTCGATGAAATATTTATTAAATTTGATGTGGCTAATACTAATGTTGTACAATGTCCTATAGTAAAGGCAGTTATTAAGACCAAAACGTTTTTCCATTGTTTTATAGAATAAACGGCACAAAGGGTTAATAAAAATAATATATGATCATACCCCTGAATATCTGTGATATGCGAAATGCCTAATTGAAAATATAAATAAAAAATTGACATAGTTATTTTTCTATAATTATTATCAAAGAAATAAAAAAATAGTAATTTTAGCTTATGAATTTATGGATAAATAGTGTTTTTATTTTTTTTATGAGCATCTTTAATTTGATGCATCCGGTTCATGTATCAATAATAAATATGGATTATTTACCGGAGCAAAATAAAATTTCATTATCATTTAAAGTTTTCAAAAATGATTTTCAATTATTATTTGCACATTTATACCAGGTAAATATTGATTTTGATAATGAAGAGAATTATAGTAAATATCAAAAAAAAATAGATGAATATTTTTCGAGTCATTTTAAAATCGTTGAAGAAGGGGGTGAGAATAAAATAATTAATTATATAGGAGTGAAGAAAAACCAGGAAGCTATTTGGTTTCATTATGAAGCTTCGATCGAAAATGAAATAAAATCTTTAAAAATTTTAAATACCATACTTTTAGATTTATATTTTGATCAAAAAAACTTGTTGATTTTAAAATATGGAGATAAAGAAAGGGGTTATCAGTTTAACTTAAAACAAACAGAACAAATAATAGAATTTGATGATTTTTAGCAAATTAAAAATATTTATAGTTCTTATTCTGCTTTTTGTGGATTCGTCAGATTTATATGCCACACACAATAGGGCAGGAGAAATTACATATACACAGATTTCAGAGTTAACATATGAAATCACTGTAACAACATATACTTATACATTGAGTAATGTCGACAGGAAGGAGCTTGAAGTAGAGTGGGGTGATGGTACATTTACTACAGTACCAAGATATGATTTATTAGAATTGCCCGATTTTTATCAACGAAACAGGTATATTGCCCGACATACTTTCCCGGGTCCGGGAATTTATGTTATTTTGGTTCAAGATCCGAACAGGAATTTTGGTGTTGAAAATATTCCAAATTCAGTAAATACTGTATTTTCTGTTAAAACAACAATATTTGTAAACCCCGAAATGGGTCCTAATAATGCTCCAATATTATTGAATCCTCCGATTAATCAAGCTGCACAATACCGAATTTTTATTCATAATCCGGGTGCTTATGATATTGATGGTGATAGTTTGGCATACTCATTAACCAGCTGTACGGGAGAAGATGGTGAACCAATAAGTGGTTACACATTGCCGCCTGCAACTACATCTATTGGAATTAATGAGATTACCGGTGATTTGATTTGGAATACACCACCCGATACAGGGAAGTTTAATTTAGCAATTCTGATTGATGAATGGAGAACGGGTGTGAAAATGGGATCTATTACACGGGATATGCAGATTGATGTTTATGTATCAGAAAATCACCCCCCGGAAATAGATTCAATAGGAGAAATTTGCGTTTTAGTTGGCGATACAGCAAATGTTATTATTCGAAGTACCGATATTGATTTAGATAATATTGAACATACCGCAACAGGCGGGCCTTTTTTGTTTGAAACGAATCCTGCAACAATTGAAGAAGTTTCAAGTGTTCCGGGTGAGACAGTTTCAGTATTTAACTGGATTACACATTGTAACCATATCAGAAAAGAGCCATATATGATTATTATTTCTGCTAAAGATGATCATTCGGATGTAAATTTGGTTGGTATAGAAAGATTATTAGTTAAAGTAATTGGACCTGCTCCCTATGGTTTAGTTACTGAGCCTGGAAATGCATTTATTCGTTTAAACTGGGAAGCTCCGGATTGTAACCCTGAAAAATATCTTATTTATAGAAAGATTGGTTCTGTGGATTATGTGCATGATAGTTGTACAACCGGTTTGCCCGAAGATTCGGGATACGAATTTGTTGGTGAAACAACAGATACAGCGCATATTGATAATGACAATGGCGAAGGATTAGTTCAGGGTTTTGATTATTGTTACAGAATTGTTGCGGAATATGCCGATGGAGCACAGAGTTTTCCTTCAGAGGAACAATGTGCATCGCTGGCTTCAGGATTCCCGACTATTACTAACGTAAGTGTCTTAAATACTGATTTATCAATTGGAGAAATAATGGTTCGTTGGGCAAAACCAAGTCGTTTGGATACAGTACCGGGAGCTGTTGGTCCTTTCAAATATATTATTTACAGGTCTGATGATGAGTTTGGTATGCGACTAAAAAGAATAGATTCAATTGCAGGATTAGATGATACAACATTTTATGATTCGGGATTAAATACCACAGAAACGCAATATTCATATGAAATAGCGTTATACAATGATACTCCCGGAGATCGTTTTAGAATAGGTATTCCTCAACTTGCATCGTCTATTTTTCTTGATTTAAATCCAGCTGATAATTTGGTAGAAATAAATATTAAGAAAAATACAGCCTGGCTTGATAATGAATATGTGATTTACAGATTAAATAATGCTACTATTCAGTTCGATTCCATTGCTTATACAACAAATAGAACATATACGGATAATAATTTGAAAAATGGAAATACATATTGTTATAAAGTAAAAAGTATAGGTGCTTATAAGATTGATACTGTGGAATATCCAACAATTAACTGGTCGCATGAAAATTGCCAGATACCTGAAGATTACCAACGGCCATGTCCACCTTCACTTAATGTAAGATCATCTTGCGATAGTTTAAAAAACATACTAACATGGAATAATCCAAACCTTACCTGCGCTGATGATGTTATTGCATATAAAATTTATTACACAAATAGTTCGGATATGGAATTAGACTCTATCTTACGAATTTGGGGAGCAGAAAATACACGTTATGAACATTTCCCTGAAGAATCAATGGGAGCATGTTATGCTGTTGCAGCGGTAGATTCGTTTAATAACGAAAGTGAGTTGTCTTATGTTAAATGTGTTGATAATTGTTCTTACTATGGATTGCCTAATGTATTTACTCCGAATGGAGATGGAATTAATGATATATATATTGCCGATAATCCATTAGATTATGTTAAAAAGGTTGATATGAAAATCTTTAATCGATGGGGAGAATTAGTGTTTCAAACAACAAATCCGTTAATTGAATGGGATGGAAGAACTCAAAATTCAAATAAAACAGTTTCGGCAGGTGTATATTATTATATTTGTGATGTGTGGGAGCCGCGTATATCAGGTCTCGAATTAAGAAATATAGTAGGCTTTATTCATATTTATACTGGAAAATCAGACGGAGTATTTAGTAATGAGTAATTTTAACTTTACTAATGATGAATGATATTACCACGAATTTAATGGGTAATGATAAAATGATAAAATGCGTAAATGATTATAGAAGATTATGACAGAAAAGGAAATATAGTTTAAAGTTCAAAGTTTTGAGTTTACCAGTAAACTAATAAACCATTTAATCATTTTCACTAAAATTTATACTGAGCGTAGTCGAAGTATAACAGTAGAACCTTAATAATAATAATAAGTAATGAGTACTCGGTTTGTATATATATTAGTCATAATCCTGTTTCCCGGGATTCTCTTTTCACAGAATATCAGGGTTAGAGAATTGCAAACTTTTGTTGATATTAAACAAGGTAATTATTCTAAAGCAGTTGATTCACTTAATATTTTAATTTCTGAAAATCCAAAACCTGAGTTTTATCTAGCAAAAGTTGAGGCATTTTATAAACTGGGTAATTATCAAAAGGCTTTAAAGTATTGTAACGAACTTGATAAGATAAAGCAGTTTTATTCAAGTGAGTTTAAAGTAAAAATCTTTTTGAGCTTAAATGACCCGGAAAATGCAAAAAATGCTTTGGAGGAAAATCTCAGATCAAAATATAAAATCCCCTTATTTGATTTATTAAATAATGTTGAGTTTGCAGGTATATATAACTTAGGATTAGATCAATATATTTTGTCAGCAAATTTTTATTCTCAAACCGAAAAGCAGATTTACCAGGTTGAGCGATTAATTCAGAATGATAAATATACCCAGGCGTTATTTGTTGTTAATGAAATATTATCCAGAAACAATAATATTGCTCAGACACATTATTTAAAAAGTAAAATTGCGTATTTTGAAGGAGGCATGCAAGGTGCATTACAATCAATTAATTCAGCTATAGAGCTGAAAAAATCCAGATATGAATATCTACAACAAAGAGTTACTTTGAATAAAGAAATTAAAGAATACAATGCGGCTTTGCAGGATATTAATAAGATAACAAGGATAGAACCATACGAAATTGATAATTACATTATAAAAGCAGATTTATTGTTTAAAACTGAAAATTTTGATAAAGCTATTAATCTGACCAACTCCATTTTAAAAATTTTGCCCGAGAATCCTGATGTGCTTTATTTAAGCAGCAAATCTTATTTCATGAACAAGGACTATTTTGAAGCACTTAAAGCCATTAATCAATCGATGCAGATAAAATCAAATAAAGATTTTTACGAGTTACGAGGCGATATATATACTGCTACAAATACCTTCAAGTATGCCGTTCGGGATTACTCCATGTATTTAGACATTGAGCCTTACAATGGCGATATTTATGCAAAAAAAGGATTTGCCAGGTTAAAATTAGGTAACAAAAAAGGTGCCTGCTCAGACTGGAAAAAAGGAAAGCGCTATGGAAGTTATGAAGCGATAGTTTATTTGGAAAAATATTGTAACTAATCAAAATTCTGTTAATTATTTTCCATTTTTTTTGTAGGCCGGTAAAAAAAGATATCACCTTTCACAATATGATTTAAATTCAGTTTACCTACAACTACTTTTTTCCCTGATGTTCCTGTATTTTGATGAGCGATTTCAAAAACACCCTTGCTTATAATTTTATAAACAATTGCAGTATGATGAGTCATAAATTCTGTGTAAGTTGCATTTCCTTCAGTGTACTTAACTTTCACATTTTCGAATTGAATTAAATCTCCGGGAAATATTTGATCTGTTTCAGGATTAACCAGATTACCATATATATATGCTTTATCCCAGTCGGCGTTAACACGTATAAGAGCCTGATTTGCTAAATCCCAGCATTCGCCTCTGTCAACTTTTTTACCTTTAACAGATTTTACGTATTTAACAATTTCTTTATTTAATTCAGGAATATTATTTTGTGCTGAAGAATTACTAACAACAAAAAAACTAAATATTGAAAGTATTATTAATTTGAAAATTTTCATTCTTGTGTAATTTATGGTTCATCCGAAATATGCGTAGATAATTAACTAACCCCGGCATTTATGCCGGGGATAAGGATATCAAAAATTTCGGGCTTTAGCCCAAAATCTTTTCGAAACTATACTTTTGCATAAATTTATCATAATAGAACATAACTTTATAAGTTTTGGGCTAAAGATACTATCTAAAATTCCAAATAAATTTTAATCTTTTTTCCGTACTTTTGCATCAATGGAAAGAGGACTTCCTGCGAAAGCTTTATACGGATGTTCATCTTGTGTAGGTGGGGCAACCCACCTACTTTTTACT
>JAUWQL010000074.1 GCA_030611105.1 Bacteroidales bacterium | reverse complement strand
TTTTAAAACCTGTTAGGTCTAGTTAGATACTATAATATTTATAAGATTTGTATAATGAAGTAAATTAAAGGTAATGTAGCTAAAGATAAAATGGTTGATAAAAACAGATTTTCAGTAGCATGAATATCGTCACTTCCATATTTTTTTGCTAAAACAACAACCATTGCCATGCATGGCATAGCAGTTTGCATTACAACAACCGTTTTAGCAATATTTCCAATATGAATGTTAAATACCGAAGAAGTTATATTAATTATTAATAACAAAAGAAAAGGAATAAGTAACATTTTATTGAAAATGAGCATATAAATCTCAGTTTTTCTGAAAGCTGCAAACACAGGGTTTTGGGCTAAAACAGCTCCAATATAAAGCATCGCTAAGTATATAGTAGTTTTACCTAAGCCGGAAAACGGAGCATCAATATATTCAGGAAGTTTAATATTTAAAGCCAACATTATGATTCCTATTGCAAATGCAATTGTATTCGGATTGATTAAATGTTTTAGACTTTCTTTAAATGTTAAGTTTTTGCTATTATTAAATTCAAATACTCCGATAGTCCATATGTAAATATCCTGGGTAAGATGAAAAATAACAGCATAAAGTAAGCCTTCGCCACCAGGAAAGAGAGCTGAAAACAAAGGATAACCCAAAAAAGCAACATTTCCGAGCATTGTATGTATTAAATGAATGTTTCCCTTTTTGTCTTTAATTTTTAAAATTGTTCTGGATATTTTACCTGTAAAATAGAGTAACAGAATGCCTATATGCGATAAAATAAATACTAATAGAATATTGGATAGAATTTCACGATTAAGTTCAACATGAGAAACCGAAGTAATTATAAGAGCCGGTAGCGTAATGTTAAAAACAATAGTTGCAATGCTGTTTTTAACTTGCTCGGTTATTACTTTCAGTTTAGTAGCAACTACACCTATTACTGCAAGTAGTGCAAGAATTAATATCTGGTTAGTTATAATAGAAAAATACATTTGTCTCTAATTATATTTGGCAAATCTAACAATACATATTGATTATATTATTTGTGTATGGCTTCTATGGTTGCTATCCAAAATATTCTTCCATTAATTCAGGATATTCATCATATATTTTACCGTTTAAACTTCTTCCGTTGTCTTTTTTCTTTCGTTTTACACCATCAGCTCCCCAAATTCCCCATTGTTTGAAGAAAAATGCAACCTCCTGTTGTTTACACTGGTCTTTTATATTTATTGCCCAATCACTTTGCATTGGTCTTGCTTTTACGCCACTCTCTCCGCCAACAATTACCCAATGAATATTCTCTAAATCAAGAATACCAATATCATCAAGCAGGGGTTCAATCGAAAGAAATCTAATTGTTGCATTAATATTTCTCAAATAATCAATTCTGTATTTTGTTTTACTGTTTTCAACTGTTACTCCAAGCCAGACATTTTTAGGCAAAACTTTATCTTTAAAGTATTCTGCCATTATCCTCTCTCTTTTTGTCAATATTTGATATGTATGATGTGGTGTTCTTTCAATAATACCAAAAATTGCATCAAGATATGCAAAAGGCATTTCTTCGTGAAACAAATCACTCATTGAATTTACAAAGAACTTTGTTGGTCTTTTTATATTTAATGGTTGTTCTAATCTTTCAGGCATTACAGTAAATTCAAAGCCATTTTCATAACCTTTTGTCCCCATTGCTTTTAAACGCCTTGCCATTGCCTCTGCATAGCAATTTTGACAACCTGCACTAACTTTGTTGCAACCAACAGAAGGGTTCCATGTTTGCTCTGTCCATTCTATTTTACTTTTTTTCAAAATATTATTTTACATCAAAGCTGTTCAGTTCAGTTACTTTATATTTAGATTTTTCTTTTTCTAATTTGCAATTTAATAATACCGTTTTGTTATTTCTAAAAGCTTCTGCTGCTAATTTTATTTGATCTGAACTTAATTTTACTGAAACTCTATTTTTAATATTATTTATAGTACTTTCAATAGAAATTGTATTTTTATCACTTTCAATATCCTTCGATTGTAACTGAATAACTTTACCAGAAATATCAATATAATTCTCGGTAATTTCTTTCATCTTTTCTCTTATCTTTTTTGAAAACGAAACTAAATTATCTACTTTTTCTTTACTCAAGTCTTTTGCAGTTGTAATTTCATTAACATCAACTCCTTTTAAAGATAATTCAATGTCTGAATATTCTATGTTTTTATAAAGGTTTTTAATTTTATCAGAAACATTTACACTTATATAATCTTTATTTTCTAGAATAAATTCATCATCAGGTTCAAAATTTTCGTGAGCAATAATTTCGTTATTTACAAAATCAGTTACATTTATCAATTTTCTATTTATTTGATTACCTGTAAGTCCACTTTCAAAAAGCGTTTTTTCTTGTATAAATTCATTATTGGGTAATTGAATTTTTGTTATTAAACTACCAATGTCATTTTTAAAAAAATTACAATAATTCAAATACCTCTCCGCTTCTTCTCTACCATCAAAAAAATGAGGTTTTTTGATAACTGTAAAATTTGCTATTTGTTCTAAAAGTTCTTTTGAATTATTTATTAAATTACCAAAAAACGGAATACTTGGTTTTCCATTTTTAATATCATCGTTATATATATGAAAAGCTAAAACTTGTTTATCATCTATAATAATTGAACCTAAATCATCAATGTCGTCATTTAAATATATTTGAGTTAA
The DNA here is from genome assembly GCA_030611105.1 of Bacteroidales bacterium. Classification (GTDB taxonomy): domain Bacteria; phylum Bacteroidota; class Bacteroidia; order Bacteroidales; family UBA12077; genus UBA12077. The sequence continues at coordinate 14,854 of JAUWQL010000074.1, read as the reverse complement.
AATATCAATACTTTTAAAAATTGATTTTTCAAAATCATTATTCTCAATTTTATTATAAATATGTAGATTATACCCCTTTGCTATACCTGAATCAGAAGGTGGTAAATAGATATCAAATTTTGATTTACTTTTTAATTTAGTCCATTTTCTATTTAATAATAGACTTGAAATATTATTATATATATTTTGATTTTTCATTATAAATACTTTTTAAATAATAAATCAATAGTTTCCAAATCAACTAAATGTCTTTTGTCTATATCTATTCTAATTGTGCTATTATTGTCTGTTTTTGAGGCAGTTTCTGATGGCATAAACCAATATGCACATTTACGAGTAATCAATTCTTCTTTTGTTAATTCTAACCAATTATTTTTATTTTCAGGCAATACAAACAGTAATAAAATTAAAGGGCTTGCTGTATCTTTAAGCGCAATTAAGTCATTGTAATTTTTTGCTTTTAAATCATATTTAATACTCTCGTTCTCTTCAATAATAGATTTTGTAGTTGTAGATTTTACTTGAAAATGTAAAGAACGGTTTGTGCTTAAAAACCTACCATCATCAAATAAATCAACTTCATCTATTTGTAAATCACGACCATAATCATTTTTAGAATTAGAAACATCATATCCATTATAAGCAGCTATTAACTCCATATAACGTAACGATATTGCTTCTTTTATATGTTCTTCCGTCATCATTGACTTTTGTTTTTACAAAGATACATTTTTCTCAATTATCTCTATTTCCTCCTCACTCAACTCATACAGCTGATAAACCATTTGGTCTATTTCGTTATCGGTTTGGTTTATTTGAGTTTGCAGATTGTTAATTTCTGTTTTGTAGGCGTTAAAATATTCTTCCCACTCGTCTTGTTGCAAGAGCGATAAAACTACTTTTTTATTTTTAAGCTCCGATACAAATGTTTTAAAATCGAAATCGTAAAAAGTATCTAACTTTTTGCTTAATTTATCTATTTCAAAATTATCTGTTAGTCGATTTAGAAATTTGCTTTTCTTTTGTTGTAATTTTTTGTTTAAATCCAACATTTGATTGGCTTTTGCTATGAAGGGTTGTTGTTGATCAATTGTTATTTTAGATATTGGAATATTTTCAATATAAATAGTAAAAGATCTTATGCCTGTTTTTCCTAATTGTGCTGAAATAGTTTTATAAAAATAATTTACCAATTTGCAATTTAGTATTGACAATAAATATTTATTACTTGTTCTAAGAAAATAACCAGTATTCGTTACAAAATAATTGTTATCTATATATACAAAACTTAATTCTTGAGCTATATCTGGATAAAAAATATTTGACATTGAAAAATCTTTAACATAAGCACAATTTCTTAAATTGTAAGGAGTAATACCTTTGTCATATCTTTTTTCAAGTTTTGTGTAAAATTGATTTAAGTGTTCTTTTATTGCAGGGTATTCATCAATATTTATTCGAGTATTCTCTTTATAACCATTATGAGAATTAATTATATATAAACTTTGATAATCAATATTATATCTTTTAATATCCCTACCTCTTAAAACGGGTTTTATGATTTCAGCACTTTTGGGGTCTTTTCTTATTAATTCATTCTTTTTGTTTTTATCGATGATAAACGCATCTGTAAATCCCGTTAAAATACCACGATAAATTTCAATATTCCAATCTTTTAATGGAGTCCCTATTTTTTCTATTTTCTTTTTTATTCCTTGCTCAATTTTATTGGATATTGTCCAAATATTTTCGGAAAGTTCATTTAACACAACACTTCGTTTAAAAAGATTATCAAATGCTGTAAATAGTTTTTCTTTACTTATGTCTAATGCTAATAAACTGTGTGTTTTTGTTTTTAGTTTCTCGAAAATTAAAATATTACTATCAACCGTTGCACTTTCAAATATTCCGCTACCTAAATCAATTAATATTTTTGGCGTTGTTTGTTCTGCAAAATACTTTCGTAATTTCTTACCATAATTTGCTCGCATCCATTTATTTGAGGTAATAAAACCAAGTAATCCATTTGGTTTTAAAATATTATTCCCTAATTCATAAAACAAACCATACAAATCCCCAGTTCGTTCAAAAGTTTCAAAGTTTTGGTTTTGTAAGTGCGTTGCCATTTCTCCCATACTTTGAATTTGAACATAAGGAGGATTACCAATAACCGCATCAAAACCGCCATTTTGCATAATATCGGCAAACTCTATATTCCAATCAAAAGCCTTGTTGCCTGCAATTTCGGGGTCGTCTATCAATGAGTTTCCACACTTAATATTTTCGTTTAGGTTCGATAGTTTCCTGCCTTTTTGTGCGGTGCGTAACCAAAGCGAAAGGCGAGCAATCTCAACACTTTCCTCGTTAATATCCACACCGTAAAGGTTGTTTTCGAGAATTGCCTTGTCGGTATCGAACAGTCGCATTGCTTCGCCTGTAAGCTCGGCTATAATATCATCAATATGCTTATGTTCCTCAATCAAAAAACTAAGTGCTTGGTTCAAAAACGCACCAGAACCGCAAGCCGGATCAATTATCTTTAAAGAAATTAGCCATTTTTTATAGTTTTCGAGTGTTTTAAACAACTTTTTACCTTTGGCAGATAATTTACCATCTTTTGTTTTATAAGTGCCATCAAACTCAATTTCTGTAATGTTTAATTCCTCTCGTTTTTCGGTGCAGAGCTTTCCAACGGTATTTTCAACTATATACTGAGTTATGTATTTTGGTGTGTAAAAAACACCGTCCTTTTTACGTTTGCTTTTGGTTTTATCCTTGGCTATATCTTCAATTTCGGCAGTTATTTCTTCAATCTCGTTAAGCGAATGCTCAAAAATGTGCCCCAAAATATTTACATCAACTTCGGTGCTAAAATCGTAAGATGATAAAAGCAAAGTATCGTCTTTTAGAATTTCATCGTCAATTTTTACATTGTCGAGAATTTCATCGGGAGCAAATAAACCACCGTTATATGCAGGTAATTCATAATCATTAGGATATTTATGCCCTTTGTTAAGATGTCCAAAGAATTTTACAAAACGACTGTAAAGAGGGAAATACTCATCATTATCTTTAAACATTTGCCACTGCTCAATAATTTTAGAAATGGCATTGGGCGGAACCAATCCTGTATCTTCGGCAAAAAACACAAACAAAAGTCGGTCTAAAAATTTCTGCGATTTTTTAAATAACGTTAGTTTATCAAATTGCGGATTGTTTTTTATAAGGTTATTGTAAATTTTGTGTTTGTAATTCGAGTAATCTTTATAAAGTTTGTCCGATATATTTTCTTCGTGGAACTTGGTTTCGGTTTTTAGTTTTAAGGGTAAATCCGAAAAAATACTATCCTTGTGTAAGATTAAATACAGCAATTCAAATTCTTCTTTTTGCAGATTGAATAAATCAAATTCCTCGTATTCGTTAGTGTAGTCGATATAAAAACGTAGCTTCTGAAAATTCGATGTTATTACATATTTGCAGTCGGGCTGATTATTTTTGTAGTTAAAGGCTTGTTCGGTTATGCTTTTCAGGTCTTTTGTCTTGGTCGATTTTAGCTCGATTACAACAATGGCTTTCCCGTCTTTTAAAATTGCACCGTCTGCCTTTTTTCCGTCCGATTGATTTTTAAATTCTCTTGCAAGATTATGATCTTCAGCAGGTTTTAGCGTGTAGCCAAATATATCAACAAATATTTCTCTCAAAAACCCATCTTGATATTCTTCTTCTTTTAGTCGTTTTATTTCAGATATTTTTGCAGGCGAATAATTTTCGTTAAACTTTTCAAATGCTTTATCAACTTGCTCTTTGTCAAGTTGCAATAAGTGATTATTTATTACTGATTTTTGAAATATTCCCATTGTAAACTTTCGATATTATTTTAAATTATAAAAATACAAATTATCTTGGTATGCAGGAAAAAAAAATAACTATTTAGGAATATGTTATTCAGTCATATTTACTCTATAATTTGACAAAATCAAATACGCTTAAGTTTCAAGTTGAAATTTGATTATCTAAATATCAACTTGTTACAAGCGTATTTTTAAAATCTTTTTCTGGAAGATATTTCCAAAATCGTTTAGGTAAGAATTGTATATGCACTTTTATATTTTTTCTTTCTTTAATGTTTATTGTATCATAATAACCTTTCCAGAGCTTTTGAAATAATTTTTCACTAACATGTAAAACATCATTATCTACTTTACCTGATTTAAAATTAATCTTTTGTTTTCCTATAGTAATTTCCCGAACATCTTTTAAATCATAATAATACCCAAACTTTCGTCGGGTATCGAAAATTATCCATTTTTGATCTGCAAAACGATTTCTGAAATGGGCTACTGTAAGCGGAATTACATTGTATTTTGGATCGAAAGATGCATAATAGATATCATCTATGGTTCTTTGAAAACGAACAAACATTAATACCCTTTGTGCTTCTCTACCTACCTTTTTTTGAATATTATTTATTTTAATAACAGAGTCTTCGCTAAAATTAACTTCAACATTATATGATGTCTCAATAATTAACTTAATATAGTTGTATATAATCATTTCAATATCTGATATTTCTGATAAATAAGCCTTAAAGATTCTTTGACAATTTTGTTCGTTTGATTTTTCTTTTACCTGATTCCATATTTTATCAAATTTATCTGAATCTGTTACTATATCGTACTTTGTAGCAAATAAATCATCTTGAAAAAATTTGGTACTAATTATTTTGTCGGGCTTAATATTTAAGTCAATAGCATCATTTATTGCAGTTAATAAACCTTCGAATGTTTGATCGTATATAAATAAATTCATGGCTTAATAATTTAATTTACAGGAAATAAACTCAATTGCTTACATAATGATTTATTGAAGTGTTTAACCGGTTTATTTTCATTTAAAAGAATCTTTTTGACATTTTCCGGTAATAGTTCATTTATTGTTGGAGCTTTAAGTTCATTACAGGTAATAAAGTATTTCGCTCTTTTTAGTACTACTCCAATCTTTTTTAAATTAGATAAATTAAGTTTGCTATATCTTCTTCCTAAAATTATTTTTTTAGCAGATAACACTCCAATTCCGGGTACTCTTAAAATGGTCTCGTAACTTGCTTTGTTGATATCTACAGGAAATAGCCATGGATTGCGTAAAGCATAACTCAATTTAGGATCAATCTCCAGATCAAGATCAGGATGATCGTCATTTACTATTTCGTTAATTGAGAAATGATAAAACCGAAACAACCAGTCAGCCTGATACAGCCTGTTTTCTCTTTTTAACGGTGGCTCATTAAGTGCAGGTAATCTTTTATCGTAGTTATTTACCGGAATATAACCGGAGTAATAAACTCTTTTCAGTTTTTTTGAATTATATAAATTCCCCGCAAGGTTTAAAATTCTTTGGTCGCTATCCGGTGTAGCTCCTACTATTAATTGCGTACTTTGACCGGCAGGAGTAAATCGTGGCGCATGTTTATATTTACGTCTTTCTTCTTTATTTTCAATAATTTTGTTTTTGATTGTATTCATCGGATTAAGAATACTCGCAAAATTTTTATCAGGAGCTATCATTTTAAGGTTTGATTCTGAAGCAATTTCAATATTTACGCTTAAACGATCAGCATATAGCCCGGCTTGTTGTTGCAATTCATCACTTGATCCGGGAATCGATTTTAAATGAATATAACCATTATAATTTTGTTTTAACCTCAAGTCTTTTGCTACACTAACCATACGTTCCATTGTATAATCAGGGTTTTTTATAACACCGGAGCTTAAGAACAAACCTTCAATATAATTTCTTCGATAAAACTCAATGGTCAGATCCACCACTTCTTTAACAGTAAAAGTTGTACGTTGAATATCATTATTTTTTCTGTTAGCACAGTAAGCGCAATCGTAAATACAATAATTTGTCAACATCAATTTTAACAAGGAAATACATCGGCCATCCTCAGTGAAACTGTGACAAATTCCCCATGGACTGGCATTTCCCAAACCTTTTCCGCTATTTGGCCTGTCACTTCCACTTGATGCACAAGAAACATCATATTTGGCTGCATTTGCCGAAATTTTTAGTTTATTTACAGTCTCAGGTTTCATTTTTCAAAAATCAATACTAAGTATATTAGCAAATATACTAAAATAATCTGCATTAAGACTAATTTGTTTAGTAATTTTATTATATTTGTGATAAATTAACTATTAGCTTTTAGCCTTTTGCTATTGGCAATTTAAAAAAATAATTATGAGAAATTTTAGATCACTAAATATCTGGAAAGAAGGAATAACTTTAGTAAAAAGGATTTATAAACTTGTAGAAGTACTACCTAGTGAAGAAAAATATGGTTTAAAAAGTCAAATGTGTAGAGCTGCTGTATCGATTCCTTCTAATATTGCAGAAGGTTGTTCAAGAAATAGTGAAACTGAATTTAAGAGATTTTTAGAAATAGCAATAGGATCATCCTTTGAACTAGAGACACAATTAATTATAATAGATGAGTTGGAGTTTGTTACAAAAGAGCATCTAAATCCAATATTTGAATTACTAAACAATGAACAAAAAATGATTAATGGCTTAATAAGTAAAATAAAACATGCAACTAAAAGCTAACAGCTAATTTCTAAAAGCATAGAAATGGAATATATAGGACAGAATATCAAGTATTTACGTAAAACCAAAGGATTAACGCAAGAAGAACTGGCTAAAAATATTGGCGTAAATCGTGCTATGATAGGCTCTTACGAAGAGAACAGAGCGGCTCCTAAATTATCTGTTCTTCAGGATATTGCTTACTTTTTTAGTGTATCTATTGATGATCTTATAAAAATAAGACTTTGGACAGACGCAAAAACCACAGCCATAACTGATTTTGTAAAAGGTGACAATTTGCGGGTTATTAGTACTGTGGTTGATAAAGATAATAAAGAGCTAATAACAACCGTACCTATTCAAGCTTCTGCGGGATATACAAAAGGATACGCCGATCCTGATTACATTGAAGAACTTCCGCATTTTTCAATGCCCTTAATTGAATTAAGCAAAGACAGAACCTATCGTGTATTCCAAATTAAAGGAGACAGCATGGAGCCAATAAAATCAGGTTCATATATTATTTGTGAATACCTGGCAAACTGGGAGGAAATATATGATGGTAAGTCATATATCTTAATTTCGAAAGATGAAGGTATAGTTTATAAACGTTTATATAATAAAATAAATGATTCTGGTGAAATCATTTTAAAATCAGATAATTCGGAATATTCACCGTATTCAATTAATGCTGAAGATGTTTTTGAAATATGGAAAGCCCTTGGATTTATCAGCTTTGACCTGCCTGAAGTCAATAACGATTTAAGTAACCATAAATTACATCAGATGATAATAGAAATGAAAAAAGATATTGACTTCCTAAAGAAGTAAACAATTTATTATATGATTATCGGATTGATTTCCTATAATTTAAAAGAAGGTGCTAAGCGGCTTGTCTTATAGACTTTTCAGTAATTTTCATAAAGATATTCAATTTATAAATAAATCCGCTAAGCACCTAATATTCAAGGATAATAACAATATATAAAATATGGATTAGGTATATAATCAGATAGTCATAATTTATTATTTAATCCATTTTTCTATATTTCTTTTTATCCGATTGAATCTTTTTTTCTTTTAGTCGCTTTTCTTTAGAAGCACGAGTTGGTTTTGTTTTTATTCGTTTTTTAGGTTTCCGTAGAGCTTTCTCCAATAAATCAAAAAATATTTCTATTGCTTTTTTCTTATTTCTTAATTGTGTTCTCTCAGAATCTGATGTTATAATTAAAATATTTTCAGACGAAATCCTGTTTTTTAGTTTGATTTTTATTCTATTCTTTTCAGTATCTGCAAGTAACAACGAACTGTCAATATCAAAACGCAGTTCAATTTTAGTAGAAACTTTATTTACATTCTGCCCTCCACTCCCACTGCTTCGCGATGCCTTGAAGCTTAACTCTTTTAATATTAGATTTTTATTTATCATTTAATAAATTATTAGTTTAATTAAACATTATAACCTACATAATAACAATATTTAAAAGATTAAATTAATATTGTGTCAAGTTTAAATTAACGCTCATAAGACCTGACAGGTTTTGAAAACCTGTCAGGTCTATCGGTTATGTCACTATATTGATATAGTAAATTTAAACAATTCTTCGCTGTTTCTGTTTTTATCAGTGAAAAGAAAAATTGTTTAAACATGGAATTAGCGTATTCATACCTATATTTGCTTTATACCAAGTTAATATCAAAATGACCGATATAAATCGTTTCTTTTTTGCTTATCTATCGTTAAAAAAAACAACCGTAGCTATGGCTATGCTTATATTTTTTGTCTCAGCTAATCAAAAAATAATTCAATTTATTTATCAGACATTTTAAAATTAATTTGGTATTATTCACTCCAAAAAGTTGTTTGGAACTAATATATTTAAACACTTTTGTGATGAGTTAATCGAAAAACATGAAAGAAAGATTTATTATGATACTGATTTTTGTTTTTGCTTTTATTCTACTGGTTGATATATACTCATTTAAGGGAATAAAATTGCTGGCTTCGGGATTAGAATCACCTATTTTTAAAAATGCTATTTATGTAGTTTATTGGATTATACCGATTTCAATTATTTCTTTTCTGCTATATTTTAGAACATTGCAACCATTTGAAAGAGACCCTCGAATATTCAGGAATTTCTTTTTATTGGCGGGATTGTTTCTATTGTTTTATGTTCCTAAACTGGTATTCATAATTTTCCATTTAACAGAAGATATTTTTCATATAGGCAAATGGATTATAAGTAAATTTTCAAAATCAACAGAAATTAATACAATTAGTAATGTTCAAGGCATTTCAAGGGCGAAATTCTTATCGCAATTAGGTTTAGTTTTGGCTGCAATACCATTTACTTCCATATTATATGGAATGATAAAAGGACGATTTAACTTTAGAATAACACACGAAAAACTTTCATTTCCAAATTTACCTGATGCTTTTAATGGATTTAAAATCGTACAAATATCTGATATTCATATTGGTAGTTTTCTAGGGCATGAGAACCAGGTAAAGAAAGCAATTGAGTTAGTAAATGAACAAGATCCAGACCTGCTTTTGTTTACCGGCGACCTTGTAAACAATTTCACAGAAGAACTAAATGGTTGGGTGCCAATATTAAGCAATTTCAGGGCTAAATATGGCAAGTTCTCTATTTTGGGGAATCATGATTATGGAGATTACTTTGAATGGAAGAATGACGCTGAAAAAGTACAAAATCTTGATAATCTGAAGAAAGCTCATGAAGACATAGGTTTTAGATTACTTTTAAACGAATCGGAACCAATTGAGATAAATAATTCTAAAATTGGATTAATTGGTGTAGAAAACTGGGGTTTGCCTCCTTTCCCCCAATATGGAAATTTAAAAGAAGCAATGAACGGATCGTCTGAATTGCCATTTAAAATTCTGATGACTCATGATCCATCGCATTGGGATGCAGAAGTAATAAATAAAACAGGTATTGATTTAACATTATCGGGGCATACGCACGGAATGCAGTTTGGAATTGAAATCGGAAATGTGAAATGGAGCCCGATTAAATATAAATATCCACGTTGGGCTGGTTTGTATAAAGAAAATAATCAATATTTATATGTAAACAGAGGTTTGGGATATATTGGTTTTCCCAGTCGTATAGGAATGCCACCTGAAATCACAGTTATCGAATTAAAAAAGACATAAAAAAAGGGCCACGCGGCCCTTTTATATATTGTATCTGATTATTACCAATTGCTATAGTAATCTTCTAACTCTCCAAAGAAATCTTCTAATTCTAAAGCAAGATTTTCGAAATAAGGAATTGCAGATTCTGAAGTTCCATCAGCATATACAAACAATATGTCTAATTCATCATTTGCATCCAAGCCGAGTTCTATATCAGCTGCCCATGTACCACTAACTGTAACATAAGCATCGATTTCATTATTAATAGCATTTAAGAATTCTACTTCAGATTCATAATTTTCCATGTCATTTATAACTGCTATGAGATCAATAACATCTATGTTAACCTGAAACTTAACCTCGAAAAATTGTATGTAACCATTGACATTTGAAGGATCTGAATCACCTGCATTTGCCCATGTTGCGCCAACTCCTGCCGAGAAGAATTGTGCGCCATCGTAAAGTATTGCAAAATTAATACTTGCAGCAGTACTTGTTTGAGTAAAATCACCGGTAAACTCAAATGGAATTAAATAAACGCTAACATCTAATGATGTTGGTTCTCCATCATTGTCCCACGCTGCAGTTAAGTCAATATCAACAACTTTAATATCATCTACATCTAAATCAGCATCAATATCAGTTGGAAGATATTCATAATCAATAAATACCTCATCATAGTTGTAAATGGTTAGAGTTACATCATTTACGTCTAACTTCAAAGTGTCTGATGGGAAATAAATTATAATTTCATCTCCTCCTGGTACAATTTCCCAATAAGGAAATGGAGTGTTATGATAGGTATAAGTACCTACATGAGTGTCAAAATTAAAAGGAACACCTTCAAAAGCAGCCTTTTCAGTATCTTTTTTAATATAGTTATAAGGTAATAAATATTCTTTAATATTATTTATTACAGTATATCTTTCATTTGATTTTGTTGAACCAGAAAATGGGTCAGGCAAAGTGCTTAAAGCTTCCATGGCAACCATACCGTCTGATTCTGTCATTTCAGTTAACTTATCAGCCAGGTCTGTACTTAACTGTGTAATTTCAGTTTTTGTTTCTTCTTTTGATAATTTATCATCTTCATCGTCAGAACAAGCAAAGAAGAATACCGATGCCAACATAAGCATCATTGCTAATAGTTTTTTCATGTTTTGCATAATTTATTGTTTTTGGTTAGTATTAATTAAAAATAATTTAAAAGCTATTTCTTATATTAAGATGTAAAAAAGTGTTAAAAGGTTCATTGAAATTATTAAAAAAACTAAAATGTTATACGCGTAAATAATTTTTTAGTTTCTCTTGATGCAACTTTCAAGTTTCGTGCCAAAAATAAAAAAAGAGCGGAAAGTCAATTCCGCTCTTCATTTGAACATGTTGTAAAAAATTAATTAGTTTCCGTAATCATGAATTTTTTGCATATTAATAGATTTATATACTTTCATGATTTCATCTTGTGTTAAATTCCCAACCAGGTTTAAACTGATATATTCTTTATCAGAAACTATTGTAACTAAAACTTCATAAATAATTTTTTCGTTTTCTATTATATATATTGATATATCGTTGTTTTCTTCAGCAAAACGAGTCAATAGCTTATAATTAAATTCCTCTAATTTTTGATTCATGGAGCTTTTTAAATCCCCTATTTTTATTGATTTATCTTTTTCCTCGAAAAACATAAACTTGATAACATCAATTTTATCAAGAAGTTCTTTTGAATCAAATCCAGGTTCATCAGAAACAGATAAAATTATTTTGAATAAAACAGGTGGAAGATGAAGAATAGCAAATCCTTGCTCAGCTTCATATTCTTCAAAAATATCTGATTCTTTGTATTTGTTTTGATCTGTAATACACGAATACTGGGTAACTAATACAGCTGCTATTAAAAAGATTATTTTTTTCATACGTTTATATTTTTGTATTATGTTTATATACGGTTACTTAAAGTTGAGTTGCAAAAATAATAATTCACTTGTATACTTTATTTGTTTATAGTTTGCTATTTAACTCACATTCTACTATAAAGGTGCTAAGCGGTTAATTTTATAAACTACTTCAAATTCAGTAAATCTCATTATCAGTCTGTTAGCAAATCCGCTAAGCACCTAAAGTAAAGTACAATTATTTAAGTATTTTATTTCTTATCTATTTCCTCAAGATGTTCCAGACCATTAATCTGCATTGATTTTGATAACTTTGAAATATTTTTCAAATCAATATTTCCCTTTATGCTAATCAGAACATTCTCATCTTTTCCCCCGGCAATAAGCAAAAGCTCAATTATTTTGCCATCTTTTTCATTAATAAGAAATTTCACATCCTGATCTTTTTCTTTAATCACCATTAGCTCTTTGTATTGTGATATAGGAAGTTTGTCAATGATCTCTTTATAAAAATTGGCATTTCCGTTATAAGATTCATCAGTTGCCAAAATTTTAATCCCTTTTAAATTTTTCATTAATTCATCAAATTCAGGATCGTTTGTTTCTACATCGGCAAACATGCTAAACATATAGCTGGTTATATAAACCGAAGTGAAACCTTCTTTACCGCTGTATTTGTCGAATAGTTCATCTACCGGAGTATTCTGCGAGAATCCCGGTATTGATAAAAAAACTACAATTAATATTAAAATAATCTTTTTCATGGTTTTATTGTTTAAAATATTTATCTGCTACATTATATGTATTTAGAGGACTTAATTTCTCGAGCCCCTCATTAAAGCTTGATAGTTTCTTTAATTTTTGTGTTCCCTCATTTATTTTTTGAATTGGTTCTAAATAATCAGTACCATTATTTAATATTGCTGATACATATAAAAGAGTCTCCTTTGCTTGTTGGTATGCGAGTTCCGGATTATCATAAGTATCAGTAAATTGAATATTCTGGTTTTTATTAAATACTTGATTTTTAAGCAGGAAAAAAGAGCCTGTTAATATAATTATACTTGCTGCAATTCTTAAGAATATATACCGTAAATTATTATCCTTCTTTAATTTACCTTCCTTGTTTTTGTTAAGATTATTCCATATTTCATCTGAAATATCAGGCATATTATCAACTTTTCCATTTTCGTGAATTTGATATAAAAAAATATCTTTATCAGCGACAAACTCTTTATCGACAATATCGCTACTGAAGTATTCACGAAGGATCTTTTCTTCGGCTGATGTTGTATCTCCGTTATAATATCTCTCTAACAGAGCTTTTATTTTTTTCAGATCCATGGTTATAATATTTATTTAACAAAAATTCTCTGACTTTTTTCCTTGCTCTTGATAAACTAACACGAATAGTATTAACATTCATATTAAGTATTTGTGCTATTTCATCGTAATCATATCCTTCAATATCACGCAATTGCATTATGGTTCTTTGTGGTTCATCCAGCTTCTCTATTGCGTTTTTTGCTCTTAATACCGCAATATTAAGTTCTGTTTGTTTTTCCTTAATTAAGGTTTCGTCTGATACTTCTTCCTTTATCTCTCCATTTAAAGGTATCGTTTTTTTTAGTTTTATTTTATCTAAGCATAGGTTCCTTGTCATTCGCATTGCTAAAGCTTCAACGCTATTGTATTTATCTAAATTATCGCGCATATTCCATAGTTTGATATATATTTCCTGAACTATATCCTTGGAATCGTCTATGTCTTGCAGAAATCTGTTTGCAAACCCAAGCAGTTTTCTGTTCAGTGGTAATATATTTTCCTTAAAAGCTTCAGCAGTCATTTATTCACAATTCAAGACCATGAAAATTACAAATTAATTTCGAGAAAGGGAGTTCTTTTCCTCCCTTTCTTAATGATTTTCTAATTCGTCTAAATATTCAAATCCTGAAATATGTACTGAATTTGACAAAGAAGCTAAATCTTTTAAATTGATTTTCCCTTTTATGCTTATAACTGCATTCTCATCGTTCCCTCCTGCAACCAACAAAAGCTCTTCTATATCTTTACCTGCATATTTTATATAAAATACAACATCGTTATCGTGTTCTTTTATTGTCATTAATTCTACATACGATTTTGTGTCAATCTGCGATTTCAATTCATCGAAAAAATTAATGTCAGAACTGTTAAAATTATCTTCCATGGCAATAATCCTTATATTGTCAATCATGCCCTTCATTTTTTGAAGATCTTCGTCATCGTCAATTGCAGCAACAATATCAAATAATGTACTATTAATTACCACTGTGGTAAAACCTTTTTCGCCCTGGTATTTATTAATTAAATTATCTACAAAATCCTGTGCATTCAACAGAAATGGAAATGCAGCTAAAACTACTATTATTACTATCTTTTTCATGATTTTCTTTTTTAAATTTATACTTTGTTATGTTTTAATTTGAGCTCAATTCAATTACAAGACGAACATGTTTAATTTTCATTACAACAATCACTAAAAAAAATTAAAACTGTATGTTAAATAGTTGATTTAAAATAAAAAAAGGAATATCTCAAGATATTCCCTAATCGCCATGTTCAGTTATTACTATTTAAAGTATGGTTCTAATTGTTTAATTAATTCATTCGGTGCTTTTCGTGGTTTTCTGGTTTTTTCATCAACAAAAATCAGCATTGTAGTTCCTTCATTAAGTAATTCTTTATTCTCATTTAACACTTCATAATAAAATGTTATTCTAACACCGGGAAGTTCTTTAATTGTAGTCCTGATAGTCAACAGGTCATCATACATAGCTGCTTTATGGTACTTTACGTCAAGAGATTTTACAGGTAATATTATACCTATATCTTCAATTTTTTTATAAGAAAAATCAAATTTGCGCATTAACTCAGTTCTACCAACCTCGTAGTATAAGGGATAAATACCATAATATACATATCCCATTTTATCAGTTTCCCCATAACGAACTCTTACTTTTGTTTCAGAAGTATACATATTTATTATTTAAAGTTAATCCAGTTTTTTAGCCATCTAATTTTGAAATAATTTGTTGCAATAATACAGAGAATTTATTTTTAATATTTTTTTTAAAATATTTTTATTTAAAGAAAAAGATTTTATTTTTGCATTCCGATTGACTCAATAGCTCAGCTGGTAGAGCACATCCCTTTTAAGGATGGAATC
>JAUWQL010000038.1 GCA_030611105.1 Bacteroidales bacterium | reverse complement strand
AGATTATTTAATGCAAATTATTGTTGAAAAAAACAGCCTCCTTTTTGTCCACTTGAGAACATTGTGTTAAAAACAGCCTCCTTTTTGTCTATTATACCTTTTTATTGAACGGTTCGCGGGTAAGATTTGGCGGGTTTTATTCGCTAACGCTCATGAGAACGCTCAGTTACTCACTACGTTCGTGAAATCGTTTCACTAAGTTCGCTTAGCTCGCCCTGTTTCAGTATCCCTTGTTGAATAATTAACGAATATAATATTTTGTCTGCAAACCACCAATCCCGATAGCTATCGGGACCGCATTTTTTCTGATACAATATTAGCGTTTGGTGGGAGTAACTATCTCAGCTTTCACGGTATTTATCAATAATTCAACTTCATCAAAAAGAGGCAATACAATATCTTTATCGAAATCAAATAAATCTCCATAATCACCTTTCAACCGAAAGTCGAATAACTTTGTAAAAAGCTTTCCAAATTTCTTGTCTATAATTCCTGTCTTGATAAATTTCAAACCGAATTGAGTTCTCACTCCGTCATGAGTTTGTGTTTCAATTCCATTTTTTATCAATAAGGCAATTACGGAATAAAATGAAGCATAATAAAGTCTATTTATTGCTGTATTCCACCTATCATTTTCAGCAAGTAATCTTGCATCTTCAAAAGCTTCATATGCTCTGTCTAATCTATAATTAATGTAATCTTCTTTGGTCATAAGCGAATTCCTTCATGAACAACATTTTTATAAAGCGGAGAATGCTTCAAATTATTATTCCAATAAAATTTAGGATAAATTAAAACAGAAATAATTTGTCCTGTTTCTAATTCAATATCATATAAGGAGTCTCTAAATCTGTCTTCAATGAGGTTTGTAACTTTATTTTCATCAACAAGAATTAACAAATCCCAATCAGAATTTTTTCTATTATCTCCGCGTGCTCTTGAACCATATAAATAGATTTCAGCATTAGAATCATGCTGATGAATGGACAGTCTAATTTTATTTAATAATTCCTTTTTTTTCATCTTAAGACAAAGATATTAAATTTTTTGAGATATTGTCAATTCGTACAGTCGGCGTTCCCACTTAAAGCTAATGATCATTGGGTAAGAAACCTGCGGGTTTTATTCGTTTTGTTCATGAGAATAGTTCAGCCGGAATGACAATCTATAATTAAGAAAAATATTTTAAGTTAACAGCAAAAAACTAATAACCAAATTATGCTCTCTCGATTGTAAATCCTAAATCGAGATCAATTAGTGTTTCGTTTTTAGGTTTAGATGTTTTGGGATCCCATTTACGTAGTTTGTAATACTCTTCAAGGTTTCTTTTAAACTCGTTCTTATTTACAATGGCTCCTTTATGGTCACCAACAGTAAATTTGTTTTCAAAGAATTTTGGAGGTAAAACATCATCATTAATATTAAAACCTTCGCGGTAATTGAACATTTTTTCTAGTGTAAATATTCGTGTTCCCGCTTTGGCAAACTCTTCCTCGCTCCAATCTAAACCTGTAATTGCCGTAAGAAATTTGGCATAACTTATTTCATCCTTGTACCAGGTACTTGCGAAACTACATGCAGCAATAGAATCACGCAAAGCTGCAGAATCTTGTCTGCCGGGCGAGCCACCATTCATGTGACAGGCACCACGGTTACTGGTTGCATATGTTATACTCCAGTAATCTGAATTTACAGGTACATTCCATGCAGCCAGTTCGTGCCCTTTTACATGTATTGCAAATTTATGTGAATCCTGTCCAATTTCATTTGCCATGTACTTAACACCATTACAAGCTTTGTCGCCAATTCCTTCTCGCTTACATATTTTGTGCATCATTTCTAAAGACGCAGCTACATCGCCCCATTTTAGGTCAATGTTATCTAAATACGACTTGTCAATTAGTCCTTTTTCATAAGCTTCCATTAAAAATCCGATGGTATTACCAACAGAAATAATATCAATACCATAATCATCGGCAACAGCAATAAGTTTTTGTAATCCTGATAAATCAGAAATCAATAAGTTAGCACCCAGCATTGTTCCTGTTTCGTATTCAGGTCCATCGTGTACCATAACACTGTACGATCCTTTTGCTATACCGCTTTTCTTGCATGCTAAATGACAAGAAAAACAAGCAAAATCGCGTTTCCATACTTTTTCGCGGTTAGCTTCTGTTCCAATTTTCTCTATTTCACCGAATGTGCCTTCACTATAATTTTTAACAGCCTGTGTTCCGTTTCTGCTTGAACTAGCTAATGCACCGGTTGTGCCTCCATGTCGCCACCATTGTAATTCACCGTTATTGTCATCTTTAAATGATTTGCGTATCTTTTCAAGTAATTCAAGATACTTTTTATGATCACCTAATTTTGGAGATTGAGTTCCTTTAACTGCAATAGCCTTAAGATTCTTTGATCCCATTACACAGCCTGTTCCTCCACGTCCAGCTGCACGAGCGGCAGTATTAATAATCGATGCCATAGGTATAAGTTGTTCACCGGCAGGACCAATATAACATGATTCAAATTTACGGTCTCCCAGTTCATCAATCAGTGCGTTATCAAACTCTTCGGTTCCCATACCCCAGAATTTACCGGCATCAAGAATCTCAACCTTTTCATCTTCTATTTTTATATAAACCGGATTTTGAGCTTTACCTGTAATGCAAATTCCATCGTAACCTGCAAACTTAATTTCAGGACCAAAAAATCCTCCCATATTAGAATAACTAACAGTTGAACCATGTTCATATTTTGAACTCATTGCAGATGTACGCGTTGATTTTGTTACCACTGTTGTTCGTGATGAAGATGGAATAGGTAATCCTGAGAAAGGTCCCGGCATAAATAACAATACATTTTCTGGCGACAATGGGTCAACACCCGGTCCGGGTAATTTATCCCATAATATTTTGGTTCCTAAACCACGTCCTCCAATAAATCGTTTAAGATCTTCTTCAGTAATCTGAGATTTTTTAATTTCTCTTGTGGTAAGATTTATATCAAGTAATTTTCCATAATATCCATTTATTGCCATGATTCCCTCCTAAACATTTATGTTATACAGTTGTTTAATCAACCTTTTTGCAATTTTCGCGGGTGCTAAATTCGCTAAATCATGATCGGCTGGCATTTCGATATAGTCTAAAGCTCCGAACGGACAATTTTCGACACACTGAGGATTGCCATCACAAAGAGTACACATACCTTCCGGCTTATGTGTTTCGGGATTTGAATGAATAATCCCGCCACGAAGATTTTCACAAGCCTTAGCACATTGCATACATCCTATACACCGTTCAGTATCATTTTTTATTGTCATGTTATCATCACGATACAAAGCCTTTCGGCCTGTAATCATATCAGGAGCAACAGGACAGGCATCAATACATGGTGCATCAGGGCAAAGTGCACAAGTCGATGGAATATCAATATCAGGATTAAAATGATAAACTTTAATATTTGAATAATGAGGGTTTCCTAAACCATTTACTTTTTCACTATCAATAACAATTGGATGATTGTAAGCAGAACAAACAGTTTCACAAGTCCTGCATCCGGTACATTTCTCAAAATTTACACTAATAGCTTTTATAAGGTTTTGTTCTTTATCTTTAAAGATTCGAAAACCAAAAGTTCCCAACACAATTAATCCACCACCGCCAAAAGCCATATCCTGAAGAAAATGCCTTCGGGTATATTTTTTTGCATTGTTCATGGTTTGATTTATCTTTTATTACCGGTTGTAAAAAAGTATACGAATATGGAACCTAAAACTACATAAACTGCAAAATTATGATCCAGCTTTGATTCCAGATTTAAAAAAGCGTGGTATCCTGTAACTAAAATCAGGATTAAAGAAGATAAAACAGTCAGACTGCCTTTATGTAATAATCCGCCAATAAAAAGGAGAACTGAAAAAATTACATAAACAGCAGAAACATAAAACATCACAGTTTGAAAATTAAAAAATGTAAATGTTTTCCAATAAGTGGTTAATACAAAAAACACTACGGCAAAACGCATTAGCCAGGTTGCAAGTGGAAATAGTCCTTTAAATGGTCTCATAGGTTTATTTTTTAAGTAGTATGATTTTAAATGTATTACAAAAATCGATATGCATACATATACATATAGCTTTCAGCATTATAATACCGTTTATTATTCAAAATGCCATATTTGTGAAAAACAAATATGGATTGAATATATAACGGCATTAACAATTCTAAACTTCAAAATATAGTTAATGACACAACATTTTGAAGAAGAATTGGTATAAGATACTAATCTTTAAATTTAAGACTAAAAGTTTAAAGTGAAGTTTAAATATGAGGATTAATATAGAATGATTCTTACTTTAGTTTAAAGTTCTGAGTTCAAAGTTTTGAAACTTGAAATTATATTGTTCCAATATCATCTGCTTTAAGCCATCCTTTACTTCCATCGCTAAGTTTGATTTCGTTCCAATCTGAAATTTTGTCTTCGACCCAAACCTTTGTTCCTTCATGAATGACAAATAAATCAGTTCCGCTGACATCGGGCGAGCTTTTAACAGTTACTGAAGAACTCATAACTATGGCAGTATCGCCAGTTAATATTTTTTGTTTTTGCTGATATGAAAATATAAAAGAAATTATAGAAATAATTACAATAAAAAATCCAAACCAAAAGGAAAGTTTTTTAAATCCTAAATTTCGACTATATAAATAAAAAGAAACAAAAAGTAATGCAAATAGAAATGATGTTAAACTAATAATTGCCCAAAAATCCGATATGAATAAATTTTTCAGGTTTCTTACCCATCCGGTAACAAAAAAGACAGGGAGAACTACAATTTTATCTACAACTAATCTATTTGTTAACTGAAGATTATAATTTAGGTCTTCGTCATTCGGAGCTAATTGCAGAGCTTTTTCATAATTTAAAATAGTTTGGGCAATAACATTTTGCTTATAATATGTATTCCCTAAATTATAGTACAACTCAGGTGATTCGTATCCCAGTTTTAAAATATTTTCGTAAGTATTTATTGCATCCTGATATTTACCTTCTGCATAAAATATATTTGCTTTTGCCAGCAAACTATCAGCTTCCTGTGCATTTAAATAAAGCACTGTCGAAATGGAAAATATAAGAAATATAATTTTTTTCATAACTTAATTACTGTTAACCAGTTAATTATTTCAGCTTTTGCTGTAAATTACTAATAACCTTAATTGCATCTTTATACAAAGTATCCATTTTCGTTTCTTCTGTAACCGGAGCATAACGAGCATATTCGCAGCGATCAATGATATTTAATATTTGGTCAATATATTCCTCATCAACTTTTCTATTAAGCATCTCGCTTCGAACATTATCTTTCGATAAATTGGCAACAGGAATTCCCAGTTTATCACTTATATAACCCCAAAGAGCTTTTACCAGCTCTTCATAAAATGTTTCTCGCTGGTTTAGTTTCATAAAACCTGAAGCTTTTTTTAATCGCTTACGGGCAAACATATTAGCTTTCTTATTCTTAACAAGCATAACATTTGTACTCTCTTTGATTTTCTTCCTGCGGATCAAGAAAATTATAAAGAATAAAAGAATACCAGAAATATAAGCCAGGTAAAAGGTTCTGGAACCAAATATAAATCGATTGGTTTCATTCAACTTAATATTCTTTTTAATAAATCGGATATCCTGCCCCAAAAATTTCACATCTTCTTTTGTAAAAGCGGTAGAAACTGTAAGCATAGTATCTCCTACTGATTTTCCAACCTTAATATTAAAAGGCCCGGCTTTCTGAGTCTTGTATTGATCAGTCTTTGTATCGAAATAGGAAAAGCTAAAAGCAGGAATAGTAAATTCTCCTGCATGACGTGGAATCATAAGGTATTCGAAAGTTTTATTTCCTATTGCACCTCTCTCCGAATATTTTATATTATCACTTACTTTTGGATCATAAACATCAAAATCGGATGGAAACTCAATCTTAAGCGGATTAATATATTTTAAATTCCCACTTCCCGAAATTTTCACTTTTAAGTTAACAGCATCATTCGTATTTACATCAGAATTATCTACAGAAGCTGATAATTTAATTTGTCCTACCGCACCTGAAAAATTATATGGTTTATTTTTAGGGAGATCGGAAACATTGATTGTAACAGAATTACTAATCACCTTGCGACCTTCACTATCAATGGCACCAAAAAAATCATCGAACATACTTCGCGATCTTCTATTGTCAGGCTTTTGATAATGAACATCCAATTTAAAAGGATCAATTTTTATTTTTCCTGATTTCTGTGGATATAAAATATATTTTTTCAGTACACCTGTTAAATAAACCTGATCATTAATTCTTTCTCTATTTAAACTTGTTAATGGAGGAACCTCTAATTCCTCGGTAATAAATCCCTGGAATGATGGTAGTTTAGCATTTTCTAAACGTGTAATGTTTAATCTTGAAAATAGCTTTATTGTAACAATGAGATGCTCTTCACGGTGAACTTTCGTTTTGCTAACAAAAATCTTAATGTATAAATCAGAGTTAGAAAATTGATTTTGATTAGTAGTTTGCTGAGACTGATTCATACCCGAAGGAGAAGTAACCGCTCTCTCTTGCCGTAGCGAACCTTTAATAACTTCAATTTTAATAGTGTTCGATTTATATATTTTATTATTGACCTTTATTTCTGCCGAAGGAATTGTAAATTCACCTTCTTTCATAGCTTGCAATATGTAAGTGTATCTTAGTTCAAAATTCTGGGTAACTTTGCCATTAATAATACTTACATTACTCGATTGCGATGTACTGGGTCCTGCAAGAATTGAAAAAGCATCTATTGCCGTTGCTGAGAAATTATCTGCCTTTGCATTTATTCTATAAATTAGCCTGAATTGCTGACCCATTTCAACAACTTCCGGTGCCGATGCAGTAAATGTAACATCCTGCGAAAATGCACATTTTGCAAATATTAAAAATAATATGAAATACCAATTTTTCATTTTTAATTATTAATTAACAGATCACCATTCTTTTTCTACTTTCACTTTAGCTGCAGCAGCTTGTTGTTCTTTAACTTTTTTCTGCGTATCCTTTTCATCATTAGCTAAAGCCTGCAAAATACGTTCGGCATCTTCCTTTGATATTTGAGGTTGTTGCTGTTGTTTATCTTTATTTTGTTCTTGTTTATCTTCTTTCTGATCTTGATTATTTTTATTTTCATCCTGATTCTTCTGATCTTGATTTTGATCTTGATTATCTTTATTCTGGTCCTGATTTTGATCCTGCTGTTGCTGTTCTTCCAGTTTCTTTTGAGCATAAGCCAGATTGTATTTGGTTTCCATGTCGTTCGGATTATTTCTTAAAGCATTTTTATACGCCTCAATGCTTTCCTGCAACTTATTACTCTGCAATAGTGAATTTCCTAAATTATGATAGACTTTTGCCTTTTCCTCTTTACTTACTTCAACATCAGCCAGACTATTAAATTGCTCTATTGCATCTTCGTATTTTTCTTGCATATATAAGGCATCACCAACATTAAAGGCAGGCTTATGTGTTTTCTTCTCCTCCAGATCAACGGCTTTTCTGTAAGAAACTTCTGAGTTCTCAAAATTAGCATTCTCAAATTCTTTGTTTCCCTGACGAATATACTTACGCTCTTTCTGTGCAAATGTATTCATTGCAACCATCACTAAACTATAAATAAATATAATTTTAATCCACCTCATAATTATGCATTAAGTTTAAATAAATTAAAATTCTTTAACCATTTGCTTTTTCTCTCAGGCATAAAAACATCCATAAGAATAAAGAAAAGAGCTATCCCCAATAAATACTGAAAACGATGTTCAAACTCAGTATAAATTTTTTCTTCCATTTCTTTCTCTTCCATTTTGTTAATACGCTCAAATAATTTATTCAATCCTGTTTGAGTATTATTAGCTCTTATGAATACACCATCTCCTGCAGAAGCAATTTCTTGCAAAGTTTTTTGATCTAACTTGCTAATGACCGTATTTCCATCTTTATCCTGTTGAAATATAGTTTGGCCATAAACTTTTTGCAAAGGTATTGGAGCTCCCTGGGGGCTTCCCATTCCTATGGTATGTATTGTAATTCCTTTATCATTAGCTAACTCAGCAGCTTTTATGGCATCATCCTCGTGATTTTCACCATCTGAAATAACAACCAGAGCTTTCTCCATATTACTTTCAGGAGTGAACGAATTCATGGCTAAATCAATAGCTGAACCAATGGCTGTTCCTTGTTTCGAAACGATATTGGTATTTATAGATGATAAAAACATTTTTGCTGCAGCATAATCCGAAGTAACAGGTACCTGAATATATGAATCGCCTGCAAAAATAATTAAACCAATACGGTCATTCTCCATATTATCAATTAGCTTAGATATAGCGAGTTTTGCTCTTTCAAGCCGATTTGGTTTAATGTCTTCGGCTAACATACTATTCGAAACATCAAGGGCAATAATTATTTCGGCACCTTTGCGTTTTACTTTTTCAAGTTTCGATCCAAATTGAGGATCAGCTAATGCAAAAATAATGGCTATTATGGCTATTGTTAAAAATATGAATTTAAGAACAGGACGACTTTTAGATACAAAAGGCATTAACTGTTCAATTACACTCATGTCACCAAATTTATTGAGTGCTTTCTTTTTATAGTATTGTGCTAATCCAAATAACAGGATTAAAACTGGTATAATTAACAATAGATACAAATATTCCGGGTTCCCAAATCTAAACATTTTTCTTAGTTTAAAGTTTAAAGCCTGCCTGTCGGCAGACAGGTTCAAAGTTCCAAGTTTATGGAATTTGTCTTAATAATGTATTTCTTAATATCATATCAGATAAAAGTAAAAATGCAGCTAATAGTACAAACGCCAAAAATTCTTCATTCTTTTGGCTAAATTCTTTTACTTCAATTTTTGATTTCTCTAATTTATCAATCTGTTCGTATATCTGTTTTAACTTTTTATTATCAGTTGCTCTGAAATATTCACCTCCTGTATTTTGAGCAATTTCCTGTAAAGTTTCTTCATCAATTTCTACCGGCACGTTTCTTATTTGTATGCCAAATGGAGTTGGTACAGGATATGGAGCCATTCCTTCTGTTCCAACCCCAACAGTATAAACTCTTATTCCAAAAGTCTGAGCCAGTTCAGCAGCAGTTACCGGTGCTATTGCTCCCCTATTATTTACACCATCTGTTAAAAGAATTATCACTTTACTTTTTGCATCACTATCTTTTAATCGGCTAACGGAAGTTGCCAGTCCCATTCCAATAGCTGTTCCATCTTCAATCATTCCGCTTTTAATATCTCTAAAAAGATTTATTAACACCCTGTGATCTGTTGTTAAAGGACACTGCGTAAAACTTTCGCCACTAAATACAACTAAGCCCATTCTGTCGTTTCTACGGCCTGCAATAAACTGAATTGCTAAATCTTTTGCCGCTTCTAGTCGATCAGGCTGAAAATCACGGGCCAACATACTACTTGAAATATCTAAAGCTAATATAATATCAATACCTTCAGACTCCTCGTTTTTCCAACTCAAAGTAGATTGTGGCCGGGCAATTGCGATAATTATTAATACAATGGTAAGAACTCTTAATGCAAAAACTACATGTCGTAGAATATGCTTATATGTAATGTGATTTTTACCAATACCTTTTATAGTAGAAACCTGAATGCTGGCATGTGTTCGTTTATGATTTAGCACATACCACACAATAACAGGTACTATTAAAAGTAGCAGATATAATAAATTTGGATTTACAAATGTTATATGATTCATAATTTACTTTTCTTTATTATCCTCTTCGGTCGAATCAGCTTCTTCTTCAATTATCAATTTAGTTCTATCAACAAATTCGTAAGCTCCACTCATACAATTTTCATGTTCATCAGCCAGAGGTTTAAATTTTGCAAACTTGACTAAATCAGAAGTGTAGAATATGTCTTTTAAGATATTAAATGCATCTTCATCTTTGAATTCAGAAATATTAAGCGACTCTAAAATCTCTTCGCTAGTTCTTTCCAAAGTACGAATGGCATATCTGTTCCACAAATACATTCTAAGAGTATCAGTTAATCCCGTGTAATAATCTTTAATCCTTCCCTGTTGCCAGAGCTTATCTGTTTTTAGTTTAGACAAATCGCGTAAAGCAATGATGTGAGCCGGCTCACGTGGTTTAAACCGTTTTATTATAGGTTCATTACGGCGTATTTTTCTGATGATATAAATAATAACCAAAATCAGGATAATCAAACCCAGCCCACCACCAGCCCATGGAAATACTTCAGCAAAACTCAATGGAGCTTCGTAAGGCATCTTGATATCTTTAATAGCTTGAGTAGTATCAACCTGAAGAGTATTTACTTTAAAAATTATTGGTTCTGATCTTAAAGTATCGCTATAATATAAAAAAGGAATTGGAGGTAGTACATAATAGCCTGAATCAAATGCTGTAATCAGTAATCGCTTTTTGATAATAAAATGTCCGCTCTCCAGTAAAGTTGTATCATTTTCTGATTGCTCAAGAATCTCAATTTGTTTAGTAAGTTCTTCTTTAAATATAGGAATTCCAACAAATTCTTTAATTGGTTGTTTAACTTCAAGTTCTAAAACAACCTGGTCGCCAATTAAAAATTCCGTTGTATCCATTTTTGCTTTTACTGTTACATTTTGGGCCATAACGACCGAAAAAAAGAAGCTTAGTATTACTAAATGAATAAAATAGAGTTTATATGTATTAAATATTTGTACCATAAATCAAAAATCAATTCAATTATCGCTTTTTAAAGAGTTTAATTAAAGGTTTAACATAATCTTCGTCGGTAGCAATTGAAACAAAATCAACGCCGGCGCGAACTAATGTTTCATTTACCGATGCATCCATTGTTCTATACCAATTAGCATAATTCTTTCGAAGACTTGCACTTGTTGTATCAACCCATGCATATTCTCCGGTTTCGGCATCTTTCATACGAATAATACCAACTGAAGGAATTTCCTTTTCGCGTTTGTCGTATATTTTTAATCCAATAATATCGTGTTTACGATTTGCTATTCGAATAGCCTCGTCAAATCGTGGTAATCCGGAATCCGGGTCATCATCAATAAAATCAGAAATTAAAAAGGCTGTACTTCTTTTCTTTATAGCATTAGTTAAATAACGAAGCGCTTCAGCAATATTAGTTTCCTTATTTTCAGGAGTGAAATTGATTAATTCTCTTATAATCCTTAATATGTGTGTTCTTCCTTTTTTAGGAGGAATAAATTTTTCAACCTTATCGCTGAATAAAATCACTCCTATTTTATCGTTATTATGAATTGCGGAAAAAGATAAAACAGCAGAAATTTCTGTAATGAGATTTTTCTTTAATTGAGACTGTGTTCCGAATACACGTGAATTACTCACATCAACAAGTAGCATTACCGTGAGTTCGCGCTCTTCTTCATATATTTTAATATAAGGATGATTAAAACGAGCAGTTACATTCCAGTCTATATTTCGAATATCGTCTCCATACTGATATTCACGTACTTCGCTAAAAGCCATACCACGACCTTTAAACGCACTATGATATTCGCCTGCAAAAATATTTTTTGATAAACCTCTGGTTTTAATCTCTATTTTTCGTACTTTCTTAAGTAGTTCTGAAGCTTCCACACCCAATTAATTTAGTGGTTTTACATCAATCTTTCTCTTCGAGCTTCTTTGTAATAACAGAAAAATACCATTCTTCTTTTTTAATCTTGATAACAAAATTTTCTTTCCCTGAAACATAATCGTACCAGATTAAGCTTTGCTTATACTCATAATTTTGGTTTAATTGGGCGATTGTTGTTTTTAATAAACTATAATCGCACATTAACATTTGATATTTGCAATATCCATCATCATTTAGTACAAACAAATAAGTACGATAACCATCAAAATCTTCAAATTTGATGAAACTACTTTTACCCATAACTTCTTTCGAAAAATAGAAGTCCTTATGGTTTTCTTTCATCTCTTTTTTGATCGTTAACTTATGTTTACCTACAAAACTTTGTCCAAGAACGTTTAAGCTCGAAACTACAATTAACAGAAGTACAATTATTTTTTTCATTTGACAGATGTATGTAACTTTTATGGAACTTCAATAGTATTCAGGATTTCCGTAATAATATCTTCTGATGTTACATTTTCTGCTTCGGCTTCGTATGATAATCCGATTCTGTGGCGCAATACATCATGACATACCGCGCGAACATCTTCCGGAATAACATACCCACGACGCTTAATGAAAGCATAAGCCTTTGATGCCAAAGCCAAATTAATACTTGCACGTGGTGATCCACCAAAATTAATCATTGCAGAAAACTTCTCCAAACCATATTTTTCAGGAAATCTGGTTGCAAATACAATATCTAAAATGTATTGCTCAATTTTCTCATCGATATACACATCTTTAACAACATCACGTGCATCAATGATGTTTTGTTTTTTTAGAATAGTATTTGTTTTTGGAAATTCTTTAGCAATATTCTCCCGAACAATCAATTTTTCTTCTTCCATTTTCGGGTAATCAACCACTACCTTAAGCATAAAACGGTCAACTTGCGCTTCCGGTAAGGGATAAGTACCTTCTTGTTCGATAGGGTTTTGTGTTGCCATTACTAAGAACGGTTTTGGAAGTTGATACGTTTCTTTACCAATTGTAACCTGACGTTCCTGCATTGCTTCCAATAAAGCACTTTGTACTTTTGCAGGAGAACGGTTAATCTCATCAGCTAAGACAAAATTAGTAAAAATTGGCCCCTTTTTAACCTGAAATTCTTCTTTTTTCTGACTGTAAATCATTGTACCAATTAAATCGGCAGGCAATAAATCCGGCGTAAACTGAATACGGCTAAAATCTGCATCAACAATATTCGATAATGTACTAATAGCCAATGTTTTTGCTAAACCGGGAACACCCTCAAGTAAAATGTGCCCGTCAGAAAGGAGACCAATTAAAAGAGAATCAACAAGATGTTTTTGACCAATAATCACCTTGCCCATTTCCATTTTAATCATATCAACAAATGAACTTTCCTTCTCTATTCGATCATTCAGTTCTTTTATATCAACTGTTTCGTTCATAGTTCATAATTTTTGAAAAGATACATAAAATAATTTTGTTAAAATAATTGTAATAATTCTACTTCTGTCATCGTAAAATCAGGACAATATTAACTCAATTTAGTGTTAAAAAATGTTAAAGGAGTTTAATAAATTCTAATATCGAAATACTAAGAAACTTAGATTATATAGTTAATTTAGAGTTTTAATTATAACTTTGTATTTGTTAAATTTTTACTGTGAAAAATAGATATTTTATTCGGCTTAGTTATAAAGGAACAAACTATCATGGATGGCAAATTCAGCCTAATGCTATTTCAATTCAGGAAATTGTAACAAATACATTTTCGACTATATTAAGAGAAGACATAGAAATTACCGGAGCAGGACGAACAGATACCGGTGTTCATGCTTCTTATTTTGTAGCTCATTTCGATTCTGTTAAAATTAATCTGCATTCGGATAAAAAGTTTCTTTTTAAGATAAATGGACTTTTACCAAAAGATATTGCTATACATCATATTTTCGATGTAAAGAATGAAGCTCATGCTCGTTTCGACGCTACAAGCAGGACATACCATTATTATATACATCAGCAAAAAGATCCTTTTATGTTGGAATCATCATATTATCTGCCTCAAAAGTTGAATGTTAATCGAATGAATGAAGCCTGTAAACTTTTATTTCAATTTACAGATTTTACGAGTTTTAGCAAATTACATACGGATGTAAAAACCAATAACTGCAAAATAACAGAAGCGTTTTGGTCGATAGATGATTACAAACTTAAATTTATAATTACCGCCGACCGTTTTTTACGAAATATGGTACGTGCAATTGTTGGCACTTTAATCGATATTGGGAAAAATAAAATATCAATGGAAGATTTTATACAAATTATTGAAGGTAAAAATCGATCTGACGCAGGAGTATCTGTTCCTGCTCACGGATTGTTTTTAGCAAATATTGTATATCCTGAAAATATCTTTAAGTAAATAAAATTTATAATAATTTGATAATGTGACCCAATCGTTAATTACTAAAATAGTTTTTACTGAATTTAGGATATTTCCAATAAAAAAAATTATATTTAAACCTATCTAAAAATTAATTCTTATCTTAGAATCTTAATAAATTTTAAACTCAACACCAGGTTATGAATTTTAAATTTACTATTGCTAAAAAGTTAATATTAGGGTTTGGAGTAGTAACTATCGCTATATTAATTAATATGTATCTTATTAATAAAACCCTGAAAAAAAGCATTGAAGTAAGCGAAAAAATTTCAACGGTCTATGTTCCCTCTGCGGACCTTGTTCGTGAATTATCTAATTTATTAGTTTCATCAAAAATGCTTATTAAAAATTGGGTGTATATTGAGATACAAGCTGACACACCAGACAAAATAAAATTACGTGATTTGCAACGTATTGAACTTCCTGATATTCATGAAAGAATTTTAAAATTATCGAATGAGTGGACTTCTGATGAACAGCAATCTTATGAACAAATTTATGTGTCTATTAGCGATACTTTATTTCCAATGCATCAGGATATTATGAACAACTTAAGTACAATGGAAAGTTACGATGATTTTTTCTTACTTATGACTGAAGTTTATACAAAAGTTGAAGAAGGAGGCGATATTATTGTATTAAGTGATATTATAATAGAACGACTTGGTAACCTAATTGAACAACATGAAGCAAAGGTTATTGAAGCAAGACAACAAATGGAAGACTCATTTGCTAATCTTGAAAATTTTATATTCGTATCAGGAGTTGTTTTAGTATTGATTTCTATTGTTATTGCGTTATTCCTTGCACAAATGGTAATTAAACCTATAAAAAAGATTAAAAATATTCTTATCATGATGGGTGACGGTATAATGCCTAATAAACAAATTAAAGAAAGTAATGATGAGATTGGAGAAATGTCTGAAGCCCTGAATGCTTTGATTCGCGGATTAAAGGAGACTACAGATTTTTCAATTGAAATAGGTAAGAGAAATTTCGAGAGTCCGTTTGTACCCTTAAGTGAAGAAGATGATTTGGGGAATGCATTACTCGAAATGCGTACTAATCTTAAACATGCTACAGAAGAAGAAACACGAAGGAAAAAAGAGGATGATCAGCGAAATTGGGCATCGCAAGGAATTGCAAAATTCAGTGATATTTTAAGACAAAACAACGATAATATTGAAAAGCTAACATATGATGTAATAAGTAACCTGGTAAAATATTGTGATGCCAATCAGGGTGGATTATTTATTGTTAATGATGATGATAAAGATGACCAATTTATTGAGATGAGTTCGGCATATGCATTTAATCGTAAAAAATTTCTTGAAAAACGAATCGAAAAAGGTGTTGGCTTAATTGGCAGGGCAGTACAAGAAAGTGAAACTATTTACATCACCGATATTCCAGATAATTATATCACAATTTCATCAGGCCTTGGCGATGATAATCCTAAAAGTATAGTGATAGTACCTTTAGTTGTAAACGATAATGTTTATGGTGTTATTGAGATGGCTTCTTTTAGGGAGTTTGAAAAGTATCAAATAGAATTTGTTGAAAAGATTGGCGAAAATATAGCCTCTACTTTATCTTCAGTTAAAGTTAATATACGAACAGCAGAATTGTTAGAAACAACAAAGCAACAGGCCGAAGAAATGAGAGCTCAGGAAGAAGAGATGCGTCAGAATATGGAGGAGCTTCAGGCTACACAGGAGGAATCATCCAGGCGCGAAACAGAACTTGAAAAACAGGTAGAAGAATACGAAAGATTAAAGAAACAACAAGAATCATTTATTAAAAAACTTGATGGTAGCCTTACAGGTGGATTTGTTTCGGCTTTAGATGATGACGAAGAGGAAGAAGAGAATAATAAAACAAAAAAAGGAAAAAAGAAAAAATAGTTTTACAACTTATTTACAGCTTTTTCAAGACTAATCAAGGCATCTAAAAGTGTTTGTTTTGGGCAAGCAATATTCATACGCATGTAACCTTCACCTCCCGTTCCAAACATTCGGCCATCGTTAAAACCCAAACCAGCATCTTTAATCATAAATTCTTTTAAATCCTTTTCCTTTAAGTTCAGTTCGGAACAGTCAAGCCAAACCAGGTAAGTACCTTCAGGTCGAATCATTTTTATCTGAGGTATTTTTTCATTTAAAAATTTCTGCGTAAAATCAAGATTTCCGGAAAGATAATCCATTAACTGATCCAGCCATTCGTCACCATAAGAATATGCAGCTTCAGATGCTACTGCACCAAACACATTACCTAAACCCACATGAATTGCATCCAAAACTTTATCGTATTTATCTTTCAATTCTTTATTAGATGCAATAACAGAAGATGTGGATAATGCAGCCATATTAAACGTTTTGCTAGGTGCAATAAAAGTCACTGTACTGTCGGCTATATCTTTTGATATAGAAGCCAATGGGGTAAACTTAAAATCTTTAAACACCAAATCAGCATGGATTTCATCAGACATAATTAATACATTATTTTCCAGACACATCTCTCCTATGCTCTTTAGTTCATCTTTTGTCCACACAGAACCTCCGGGGTTATGAGGATTTGAAAGAATCAACATTTTGGTATCTGCCAGCTTTTTTTCAAGATCATTAAAGTCAAAACAATATCTCTCATTTTTTAATTTTAACGGATTTTCGACAAGCACTCTATTATTGTTTTTTATTGCCGAAAAGAAAGGAAAATAAACAGGTGGCTGAATAATAATTTTATCATTTGGTTCAGTAAATGCTAAAATAGCCATGTTTACTGCAGGCACAATACCGGGACTAAATGAAATCCAATCTTTAGATACTTCCCAATTATGTCGTCGTTTTAACCAGTTTACTATTGACTGAAAATAAGATTCAGGCCTGAAGCTATAACCAAACACTTCATGATTTGCACGATCTTTAATTGCTTTAATGATAAAATCAGGTGTTTTGAAATCCATATCCGCTACCCACATTGGGATTACATCTTCTTTCCCGAATATATCTTTTCGTAAATCATACTTTACAGAGGCTGTGTTTTCTCTGTTTATAATTTCATCAAAATTATACTTCATATATATTAAGCTGCTAGGTTTTAGTCTTTGGTTATTTGTATTATAAAAATCGTAATTCTAAATTATTTAGAATATCCTACAGACTGACTGTAAATTACTTCATAATTTTCAGGCAAGTTTAATTCTTTTGCAATTTTTTCTTTATTTATCCATGCCCTGAATACAGAAATTAAACCTTCCGATGCACAATACAAATATACATTCTGACCAATAAATCCGCAATGTGTTGCTGCAGTCATGCGCTTTACTTCTATTGAAGCTTTACCCAACTTTTTAAAATTTGACACATAGATTAAGTTTACGGCAGCCTCTTTCACAAAATTCTGTTTTCCTGCAACCGATCTCATATCCACATCTGACAACTTTTCTAAAGCATGTTCTTCAACTTTATAAATAAATAAGCCATTTTTAGTAGTCAGATAAATTTCAATATCTTGATTATTATGAGAGCTTGGGGCTGTTCGTTTATTTATTTCTTTCCTGTTTATGCCAAATGCTGCCCATAACAAATTAGATAATTGCTGATCGGTTAACTCTTTGTCAATAAAATCACGACTTGAGCTTCGTTCATTTAATGCTTGCATTAAAGGTTTACCACCAGTTTTATCGGGCTCCGGGAGCTTAATCAGATTCTGTGCAAATACATTATTAATTGTAAAAACAATTAAAATTGTCAGGGTTAATTTAATTAATAGAGGTCAGTAGATAAATGCATATATTTACATCCAATATAAACAAGGGAATCATGGATTTATTTAAAGGTCAAAACCTCATAGAGTTTGCTGCACGCTTCAAAACAGATGAAGATTGCATAAAATACTTAGCTTATTTTAAATGGTCGGAAGGTTTTAAGTGTGTAAAATGCGGACACACAGGTAGCCAGATTAGGGTCAACACTTCTCGGACTTGTAATAAGTGTAGCCATACAGAGTCGGCAACAGCAAATACATTATTTCACAAAGTTAAATTTGGTGTACGCAAAGCGTTCTTTATTTGCTTTGAGATGGCCACCTCCACCAAAAGCCTTTCTGCAAGTTATATTGCAGTTCGGTTTGGGGTAACAGAGAAAACAGCAAGATTGTTTATGCACAAGATTAGAGAGGCTATGAAATCAAGTGAAAACCATCCTATGGATGGTATTGTTCATGTTGATGAATTTGTTGTAGGAGGTAAAGAAAAAGGTAAAGTTGGCAGAAGCTACAATGTCAAGAAAAAGAAAGTGGTATGTGCTGTAGAACTTACCGATGAAGGAAAAGTTAAACGCATGTACTCCATGAAGATTGATAATTATTCTGCAAAAGAATTAGAAAAGATATTCAAGAAACATATTTCGGAGGAGGCTACCGTTATAACTGATAAATGGAAAGGTTATAGACCTTTAATGAAGCAGTATGACATTACTCAAATTGAAAGCGAACATGGCATGAACTTTAAAGCTTTGCATACGATGATACATCAAGTAAAATCATGGATCAGAACAACCTATTCTTGGGTTAGTGAGTTTAATATCGATCGCTACCTTAATGAATTTTGTTATAGGATTAATCGCTCGCGAATGAAAGAGAACATATTTAATAATTTGATCAGGAGAATGGTAACTGCCGAAAAAATTTATCAAGAAAAATTAATATGCACCTAACTACTGACCTCTATAGATTTATTTTGTTTGAAAATAAATTTTTCACTGACCGAATTTGACCGTAATATTTTGTAAATTTGGTTAATATGTAATAAAAGAAAAGATAAAGTTATGCAAGATAAAGCAATAGCAGCCATAGGAGAATGGCAATTACAGGAATTTAAAGAGCTTGATCCGGTTGATTTATACATTGAAAATATGTTTCCGGGCAAAGATTACCAAATGTTGCTACTCGTTTTTGAAATAGAAAACAACCAGAGCGTATTAAAATGTGTATATAAAGGTATTGATATTGAGGGGGTAAGAGCAGATAATGATGAATACAGAAAATATGCCTACAGGAAAGGAACAAGTGGACGTGCAGGGGATGTTACAATTACAACAAAATTATCATTAAAAAAATTGGAAAATATTAGAGACACTCAATTTAAAAAAATGATTAAAAATGAGAAATTTAGTGAGGAATCTCAAATTTTTATAATGATTCAAGAGAAATTTAAAGAGAATTATGATGCTATTAAAATAAAAGTAAAGGATTTTATAAATGGACTTTCTAAAAATGAAAAAGAAGCTTTAGGGATTTCTATCAAGGTTTTTTTGAATAAATCAGAAAAGTATTTATATGATTTTGATATTACAAAAGAGATAATTAAAGAAGAATACTATTTAAGCAAAATTTATCAAAATAAAGTGGAATCCCAAACGCAATTAAGTACATGTTCTATTACTGGAGAAAAAGAGAAAAATATTTATGGTTTTGCAGCACCTTTCAAGTTCTCAACAATTGATAAACCAGGATTTATTAGCGGTTTCTTTAGTAAACAAAAAAACTGGAGGAATTATCCTGTTTCTGAGAAAGAAGCCTTAAAATTAGAACTTGGGAAAAGATATGTTAGAGAAAATTTAAATAGTTATTTCTATGGTAATGAATACATTATAGTACCACAACCACTTATCAAAACAGAAACTAAGAAACTTAAAGACATTATACGATTAATTCGAGGTGCTTTAATCACAAAAGGTATTGATAAAGAGGCAAAAAAACGTTCTGAAGAAAGAGTTTTAAGATTAATAGCTCAAGAGAAAAATTATTTTTTTGTTGATTTACTGTTTTTTGAGGAAAACAAAACAAATAAATCAATTAAAGTTAAACTTTCACTTGAAGAAATATTACCTTCAAGATTTAGGCAATTATTTATTGATGCCCCTGAAACAATTAATAAAAATAAGTTATTTAAAAACGCATTAACCATTAAAAAAGAGCTTGTTGATTTAAAATTTAGTTTTCAGATAATAAAAAATTTCTTTTCATCTGATTTTCTTGATGTTGTAAACAAGCTGTTTCTCGGAAATAAATTGTCGGACAAATATGTGTTTGAAAAAATTATTAAGGCAATCCAGAAAAACTATAATAACATAAAATCAAAAAATCCATACACATTACCTAATGTGATTGCAAAAGAAGCAATCATGCTTATATCATATCTACAAGAATTGAAAATTATTAATTACAATAAAAATTATAAATATATGGAAACAGAAAACAAAACAAAACTAGAAAGCACATTTAATCTTAATGGTTTTAACGATTTTATTAAAGAAAATTCAAATTTTCTTGATAGCGACATCAAGGTAGGAACTTTTGCTGTCGGCGTTTTAGTCAGATTTTTATTTGATATACAAAATGCGAGTCTCGGAAGCACACCTTTTGAAAACAAACTTAGAGGGTACAAATTAAATCCGGAACTTTTAATGAACGTATATACCGAAGCTCTTGATAAAATACAAAAATATCAAAAGAACTTTTATGTATATGCAGATTTACGCGAAGTGATAAACCAGTATTTTATATTAAAATCTAATGAACTTAATAAAATGACAAACAATGAATTGTCTTTTTACTTTGTTGCAGGTTTGGAACTAGGCAGACAGTTTAAAAACAAAGATGAAAAAAATAAGCAATAATCTCTGTATTATTTATCCCGTAGGGATATTCTGTTTGTAAAAAAAAAATAAAAACCAAACGTATAACTCCATAGGAGTTTACTGTTTTTAAAATACATATAATAAACAATAAAAATTAAATAAAATGAGCGAAATAATTAATAAAAGAAGCGAAATTCTATTCTTATATGATATAGAAAATGCAAACCCAAACGGCGACCCTTTAAATGAAAACCGTCCGCGTTTTGATACAGAAAGTAGTACTGTTTTAGTAACCGATGTTCGTTTAAAAAGAACAATCCGTGATTACTGGTTTGAATATAAAGGCTACAATGGTACTGATGGTAAAGATATTTTTGTGAGAGAAACAAAATATGATGATGGAGACAAGCAATATATTAAAGACGGAAAACGAAGAGCAAAAGATTTTAACGAGCAAGTAGAAGAAATTTTAAATATTTGTATAGATATTAGGACTTTTGGCGGTGTAATACCTCTTAGTAATGATTCTATCACACGAATTGGCCCTGTTCAATTTCAAATGGGCAAATCGTTAAACAAAACAGAAATTATAGAAGAACAAGGAACTGGTGCTTTTGCTTCAGGCGATAAAAAGTCTCAGTCAACTTTCAGAACCGAATATAAAGTGCCTTATGCTGTTATTGGTTTTAACGGAATAATAAACGAAAAATCGGCTCAATATTCGTTAATGACCAACGAGGATAAAGAACTTTTAAAAGAAGGAATTTGGGACGGAACAAAAAGTTTAATTTCCCGTTCAAAATTTGGCCAAACACCTTTGTTTTTATTAACTATTGATTACAAAGAACCTTTCTATATCGGTAATTTGCGTCAGAGATTAGGATTGGATACCGGGGAATTAAACGAAATGCAAATACGCAGCCTTGCCGATTACAAATTAGATGTTACGGAATTGCTTAATGAACTCAAAGTAAATAAAGATAAAATTGAAAGTATTGATTTTAAAGCAGATTCAAGACTGCAAATGATTTACAAGGGTGAAATAATTACAAAAATAAGTAAAGATGAACTATAAAGAAATACTCATTTTCGACATATCAAGCGAATATGGGCATTTCCGGAAATACAACACCACAACTTCGCCGCTTACATATTCCATTCCAACCCGCACAGCTATTGCCGGTGTGCTTGGGGCGATATTGGGTATGGAAAGAGAAATAAGCGATGGAGTTTATCCCGATGGCGTTATTCCTGTTCAAGAGTTTTTTTCAAAACAAAAATCAGATATTGCCGTTCAGATAATTAATCCCGTTAAAAAAGAAAATGTTGGTATAAATTTAATTAATACAAAAACATCATTTTACAATTTAACAAAAGCCGGACGTACACAGATTGAATTTGAATTATTAAAAGATTTAAAATACAGGATTTTTGTAAGTTTAAATGAAAATTCAGATGTTTTTGATGATTTAGCCGAACGTATTAAGGCGAAGAAACATCATTTTTCACCGTATTTGGGATTGGCTCAATTTACTGCAAGTATTGATTTTGTTGAAAAAACACAGGCAAGATTAGTAGAGAATTCTCAAAAAGTGTACATCGATATTATTACTGCTGTAAACTTGTCGAAAATTAAAACAGAAAATCCTGTTGAATTTAATTACTCGGCAATGTATTCGGCTAATAATATGCCAATTGAAATGAACCGCAACAGAGAAGTTCAGGAATATTCGGAAGTTATTATTGAAAAAAACGGACTCCCTATAAAAGCGAAAGTCGAAGATTATTATAATATTGAAAAATACGGAAATATATTATTCCTATGAAAGATGAACTTATTTCGCATCCCGATAAATTGTTAATTACACACTTGTCGGAAGTTGCAAATATTGCAGTAAAAACAATTAAAAGGAAAAGTTTAAACTTTTCCCTTAATTTCAATGATGAAATTATTGAAATTACTCATATCATACCTGATTTGATGTGTCTTGCCGCATCGTTTCACGACTTAGGCAAAGCAACAAATTTTTTTCAGGCATATATCAGAAACCCTGAAGACGAACACGACAAAAGGAAAAGCCACGCCCTTATTTCAGCTTTATTCGTTTATTTTATAACAGAAAAGTACTTTGAAAAAGTTGAGATTAATTCTGTATTGAAACAACTATTGTCTGTATTTGTATTTTCTGCTGTAAAAAGACATCATGGAAGATTAAATAATTTGTCAGGAGAAATTTTAATTGATGAAGAATGGCGTGACTTGTTAATTGAACAAGTTAAAAGCATTGATTCGGAAAAAATTAAAACTTTAATTGATGAACAATTAGCCGATTTTGAATTTATGATTGATTGGTCGGAATTTATTAGTTTTATTAAAAACAAGAAATATGATTTAATCTTTGAAGATTTTTCTTACGACGTACTTGATGCTGAATATAAGGATATTTCCAATAAAACCCGAATTTCATTATTTTATCTTCATCAGTTAATTTATTCAGCTTTGTTGTATGCTGATAAAAATGATGTAATTCTAAAAGATGATAATAATTTAATAGGGCAGTCTGATGTTGTAAAAAAAATTGATGATTATAGAGAGAATAACAATTTCAATAATCCAAAGTCTGAAATTAATAAACTGAAGAATGATGCTTTTTTTGAATCATCAGCAAATTTAAGTAAAGTATTTGAAAAAGATAAGCATATTTATTCTGTAACATTGCCCACAGGACTTGGGAAAACAATTACTGCATTTATGCTTGCCGATAAAATGCGTAAACTTGCCGGATTTCAAAATTCAAAGATTATCATAAACATACCTTTTACATCAATTATTGACCAAAATTTTGAAGTATATGCTGATATTTTAAATACTCATGATACTGATATTCTTTTGAAACATCACCATTTAGCCGAACCTGTTTATAAAACAAATGAAAATACGGCAGATTATTACGAAAGTAAATTTTTAATTGAAACCTGGCAATCTGATGTTGTTGTAACAACTTTTGTGCAATTGCTTGAAACACTATTATCCTGCGATAAAACTAAATTGATGAAATTTGCTCATCTTGCAAATTCCGTTATTTTGCTTGATGAAATTCAAACTATTCCTTATGAATACTGGGAAACAATCAGAGAAACCTTTAAAATATTGGGTGAAAAGTTTAATATTTATTTCATTTTAATATCGGCAACCCAACCTTTAATTTTTACACCGGATGAAGATATTATTGAACTTGTTCCTGATTATAAAAAATATTTTCATTTTTTTAATCGAACAAAATTAATCATTAAAAAAGAAAAAATAAGTTTTGATGATTTCAAAACAACATTGTCTGAATATATTGTTGAAAACCCCGATAAAGATGTTTTAGTTATTGTAAACACAAAAAAAGCAGCAAGAGAAACCTTTGAATTTATTTGTAATGAAATTAATACGGATGAAATAGACACTTATTTTTTAACAACATTAATTACACCTTTTGAACGAAAAGAAATAATTGACAGAATAAAAAATCCATCTGACAGTCAGAAAGTCATTATTTCTACACAATTAGTTGAAGCAGGTGTTGATATTTCTGTAAATACAGTTTTCAGGCAAATTGCTCCACTTGATTCAATAATTCAAGCAGCAGGACGTGCAAATAGATATGACGAAAAACCGGAAATTGCAGAAGTTTTTGTTTATGATATTGAGGATTTTAGGAAAGTAAGTGGCATGATTTACGGCTCAGATTTATTGCTTAAGACAACTAATGTTATGAAGGACTTTGAATTGGTTGAAGAAAAAAACTATATTCAGCTGATTGAAAAATATTTTATTGAGGTAAGAAAACAATCAGACCAGACAAGCAATAAATTGCTTACAGCAATAAAAGAACTAAATTTTGGCTTAGTTGATTTTGAATTAATTGAGAATAGAAAATCTGAATCTGTATTTGTTCAATTAAATGAAAGAGCAAAAGAAATTTGGGGAAAGTATGTTGAAATATATTCAAAAACAGATTTGAAACCGTGGGAACGCAAGTCTGAATTTAGCATAATTAAATCTGAATTTTACGATTATGTGATAAATGTACCTATTCCATGGGATGCCGATTGCATTTCTTTTGATTCGGAAAAGCAATATAATTTTTATGTGTCTGATTTTGAAAATCCTAGTCAAAACTACAAATACTCAAAAACGGATTTTACTCAAAACAAAGGTTATATAATCATAGAAAATGGTACTAAATTCTTTTAATCATGCAAATAAACACAACAATCATAAAATTTCCTGAAATATCGTTAAAAACCCGTGACGGACATAAACTACGCGGATATTTCGGTAATTTGTTTAAAGAACATTCCGATTTGCTGCATAATCATTATGCCAGCGGACAATCAAAATATCAATACCCAAAGGTACAATACAAGGTAATTGATAATATTCCGCATCTTGTTGGTATTGAAGAGGGTGGTAAATTGTTGATCGAACTGTTTCTTAAAATAAAAAACATAAATATTGAAGGTGTAGATTATCCGGTAAATTCTAAAAACATTACTAATACTGTTACTGAAGTTGGTGATTTTTCAAAACTTAACGAATATAAATTTGAAACATTATGGATAGGCTTAAATCAACAGAATCATAAAAAATATCTACAAATTAATTCGGAAAAAGAAAAAAAAGATTTCTTGAATAAACAAGTTCGGAATAATATACTTAGTTTTTACAAAGGAGTAAATTTTTTTATCAAAGATAGAATAATGGTAACATCAAAGCTTTACGAAAAAACAACTAAATTAAAAGACAAAAACATGCTGGCTTTTAGCGGAAGTTTTGTTACCAATGCTGTTTTACCTGATTTTATAGGTATTGGGAAATCTGTGTCGAGAGGTTTTGGAACAATTATTAAAGAAAAATGATATTATTCGCATAGGTATATCAAAAATATCGGATAATATTAACATAGCTATGTAGATAATATATTTTAAATATGAGAGATTTAATGAAGTTTATCCCGATTCAGTATTGCAATTTGTCAGTTGTACGCATGCTAACGAGAATAATGTAACTCAAATTCTTAAACTTTAAAATTATGCAACTATATATTAATACATACGGAACCTATTTGCATATAAAAGACCAGATGTTTGAAATCAGAATAAAAAATGAGAATAAAACCTGGGATAAGCATTATTTTTCGGCCAAAAAAGTAAAAACAATTGTGCTGAGCCAGGGAACAGCATTAAGTTCGGCTGCAGTAAAATTAGCAGTTACGAATAATATTGATATTTTGTTTGTTGAACGCGACGGACAACCAATAGGCAGAGTTTGGCACAGTAAATTGGGTAGCACAACTCGTATCAGAAAAGAA
This sequence comes from Bacteroidales bacterium, assembly GCA_030611105.1. Classification (GTDB taxonomy): domain Bacteria; phylum Bacteroidota; class Bacteroidia; order Bacteroidales; family UBA12077; genus UBA12077. Next base: position 2,224 of record JAUWQL010000038.1, on the reverse strand, counting down.
CAGCTTATTGCAAGCCTGAACCAGGAAGCTTTAAAAGTTGTTAAAGAATGGATTGTGGCTAAAATAGATAACGAAATCAATTTTATTAAGAAATTAAAAAAACACAGGAAACAACATGCTAAATACTTAGATGATAAAATAGAAAAGATGCAGGCTATAAATGTTTCGGTATCACAAATTGAAGCAGAAAATATTTCAAGTGTGGCCGAAAATATAAGAGGCTTGGAGGGAACATCCGGCAGGTTGTTTTTTGAAACACTGAATTTTGTAATGCCCGGCGAATATAAATTTAACGGGCGAAGTTCGCGACCGGCAAAAAATTCTTTCAATGCATTCCTTAATTATTCATTTGGAATATTATACAGCAAAATCGAAAAATCGCTTATTATAGCCGGACTTGACCCTTATCTGGGATATTTGCATCGTGATGATTATAACCAACTTAGTTTCGTATTTGATTTTATTGAGCCATACAGAATTTATGCAATAGAAGTAATTTTTAAATTATTTTCAGGAAAAAAAGTAAATAAATCTCATACGGATAAAATAACCAATGGTGTAAGCCTTAACAAGGAAGGAAAAGAATTGCTGATTGAAGCATATAATAATTTCATGGATACCGATACAATAAGATACAAAGGCCGGAATCAAACCAGGAATAATACAATACAAGCCGATGCGCATTCATATGCAAATTCGCTTATTAAAAATAATAATAATGCTGAAGATGTTAGTAAAATATTTGAATTATGATAGTATGGGTTTTATACGATATTAAAAAAGACAAAATTCGAACTAAAATAGCAAAACAATGCAAATTGGCAGGATTGTACAGAGTTCAATATTCTGTTTTTTTGGGAACATTAAACGATAATGAACGCGATTCACTTAAATTAGAAATAGAAGAATTAATGGAACCCGAAACCGATTCGGTATATATATTCCCTATGAACAAAACTGAATTGCAACAAAGTGCCCTTTTAGGACAGGCATTCGATAAAAAATTGGTAACCGATAAAGTAAAAGCACTCTTTTTTTAATTCATATTTTAAATGACTTTAACACCTTCACATATTATCGAGTATCTGTATTGTCCAAGGTTTACATATTTCGAATATGTAATTGCAATACCACAGTACGAAGGGAGGTTGCATAAAGTTCAGAAAGGCAGGCAAATACACGATACTAAACTGGAGCGTAATAAGATGTACCTGCGAAAGAAAATCGGGGCTGTTGAAAAATACACAGATCAGTATCTTACTAATGGATTATTGAGAGGAAAAATTGACGAAGTGCTATTGTTAAAAAATAATACTATGTCGCCCCTTGATTATAAATTTGCTGCTTATAATGATAAAATTTATGATACTTATAAAACTCAGTTATTTTGTTACGCATGGTTAATTGAAGAAAATTTCAAGAAAAAAGTTGAACGTGGTTTTTTAATATATACCCGTAGTAACGATAAATTAATTGAAGTAGAAATAAGAGATATTGATAAAGAAAAAGTAAAACATTCGGCAAATGAAATATTTTATATTATCAGTAATAATTTTTATCCAAAGTCAACTAAATTCAAGAAAAGATGTTTAAATTGCACATACAAAAATATATGTATTTCATAAAAATCCTTTATGAAAATTATTTTACCAAAGGATAATTAGTATTGTAACATTCTTGTAATTTGACATTTACGTTTACGGAAAATGAGTAAAAAAATAGAAATACCGTTCTTTGACATGTTGATAAAAGTAATTTTATGTTTTTTAAAGTTGTATGTAAATTATTGTAATTCAGCACAAAATGCTGGTGGATGACTTAGAATACCAATTCCAATAGAACAAGGATTGAAACGCCATAGACTTAAACATACTACTTGATTTCTTGCTTCTTAGAATACCAATTCCAATAGAACAAGGATTGAAACGTATGAGCGCCTGTTTCCCAACTTTCTATTCGAGAACTTAGAATACCAATTCCAATAGAACAAGGATTGAAACTATTTGTTTCTAACCAATATGTTGTATCCGTACCCGGCTTAGAATACCAATTCCAATAGAACAAGGATTGAAACTTCGTTGATATTAGTATATTAACAATTTAATCTTATCTTAGAATACCAATTCCAATAGAACAAGGATTGAAACCTCTCAATATGTCGGAAGTGAAAAACCAGCATCAGACTTAGAATACCAATTCCAATAGAACAAGGATTGAAACTTTT
>JAUWQL010000086.1 GCA_030611105.1 Bacteroidales bacterium | reverse complement strand
CATGTTAATTTGCGTTTTGGTTAAACAAACTAACAAATTGAATATCAGGGTCTTATCCTAATATTTTAACGATATTTTATCAACAAAATGCCTGTAAGTTATTAACATTTAAGTAATTATAATTTTTTGTCATGTACTAAGGATTTTTTTAATGAAGATAAGGCGAAATACCCGAGGCATGATTTTTCTAAACGACAGGAGATACTTATAAAAAGCGTAAGAGGTGAAGCAGGGTCGGCTGTTTACTACTTAACCGACAATACAGGCCAATTTACAAAAATGATAATGGCTTATCGACCAATAAATATCATTGATGGAGTATACTCCATATCACTTTACACAAATTATAACTCAGTATTACAACCGGCAAGACAGTATGCGTTAAAATTAATTGTTTTTATTTTGTTAATAATATCGTTGTTTATAATTGTTATAATCTTTTTATTCAGAATATCAAAAAAATATACAAAATTCCAAACCGAAGCCCTATACTTCAAAAATATTGCTAAAAAAACAGGAGAAATAAAAAAACAAAAAAATGAATTTAAAGCATTATACGAAGAATATAAAAACTTAAATACAGAACTTATTATTGCTAAAGAAGAAGTCGAAAAAAACGAAAAAAAATATAAAACTTTAGTTGAAAATCAGGGTGAAGGATTGATAATGGTAAATTTAAACGAGACAATTACATTTGCAAATCCCGCAGCAGAAAGAATTTTTGAAACAGATAAACTTGTGGGTATAAATCTAAGCGAGTTTGTATTAGGTGATCAGTTGCAATTAATTAGAACCCAAACTAAAGATAGGGTAAAAGGAGAGAAATCAAGCTATGAATTAGATATAGAATTAAAAAATCATATTAAAAAATCATTGCTTGTAACTGCAACACCTATTTTTGAAGGTGAAAAAGTGATTCAAACACTGGGGCTTTTCAGAGATATTACTAAACTTAAAACTATTGAGAAAAATTTAATTAAACTTACAACTGCCGTTGAACAAAGTGCTAACATGGTAATTATAACCGATGCCAATGGGACAATTGAATATGTGAATAAAGAATTTAGTAAAGTATCAGGCTATTCAAAAAATGAAGTAATCGGAAAGAATCCTAACATATTAAAATCGGGAAAACATTCTGATGCATTTTACCAAAAATTGTGGAGAACGATAAAATCCAAAAAGGAATGGAAAGGAGAAATACAGAACAAAAAAAAGAACGGGGAATTATATTGGGAATCAGCTATTATAGCTCCGGTTCTGAACAATAATGGTGATATTATAAACTTTATAATAATTAAAGAAGACATTACAGAACGAAAATTATATGAAAAGAAAATGTTTGATGCCATAGTAAAAACCGAAGAAAGAGAGAAGAAAAGATTTGCAGTAGATTTACACGATGGATTAGGGCCAATATTGTCAGCTGCTAAAATATATGCTGAAGCACTTAAGTCTGAAAACAACACCAGGGTTAAAAAACAAATTCTGAAGAAATTTGAGCAAGTAATTAATGAGGCTATTGCAAGTACCCAAGAAATAGCAAACAACATTAGCCCACATATTTTAAAAAATTTTGGATTGACAGCAGCTATAAATTCATTTTGCAGTAAAATATCAGGTACATTAATATCTATAGGTGTTGCATCAAATACTGAAAACAGATTTAATGAGGATGTTGAAATTTCTTTATATAGAGTATTAATTGAACTTATTAACAATACCCTTAAGCATGCTGATGCCAGCTTAATAAAAATAAATATTAAAGAGGAAAAACAAGATCTCTTTATTCGGTATATTGATAACGGAGTGGGTTTTGATGTAAAAAAAGTAATGGCTGAATCAGAAGGTATGGGAATTAAAAATATTATTAATCGAATTAATTTTATAAATGGTAAAATCGATATTAAAAGTGATTTAAATAAAGGTACTTTGATCGAGATTACTATACCTTTAATTAGGCGAGAAGTATGATTCTGCCTGAATCTAGGGTTTATCATTTTGAAAGAAAATTATTATTTTTTGTATTATTGTAATGAACATAATATTTATTTTTAAAATATCAAATGAAAAAAATTAAGGTTGCCATTGTGGATGATCATAATCTCTTCAGAGAAGGATTAGGGTTTCTTTTAACACAATCAAAAAAAATTGATATTATTGGTGAAGCATCAAACGGACATGAATTTCTAAAATTATTAGACACCAAATTACCCGATCTTGTGTTAATGGATATAGCTATGCCGGAAATGGATGGAATAGAAGCCACAAGAATGGCCTTAGACAAATACCCTGAACTGAAAATTATTGCACTTTCAATGTTCGAAGATCAGGAATATTACTATAAAATGATTCATGCAGGTGCACATGGATTTATTTTAAAAAAATCTACCGGAGCTGAATTATTTAAAGCTATTAAAGATGTTATGGCAGGAGAAAATTATTTTTCCAAAGAATTACTTAAGTCAATTATCATTAATATGCCCGATAAAAGAACATTCAAATTTGAAGGCGATAAAAACTTACATGATTTTACCAAACGGGAACGCGAAATATTACGTTTATTATGCACCGGATTATCAAGCATGGAGATTGCAAAAAAATTATTTATTAGCAAAAAAACTGTAGAAGGACATAAGTCTAATCTTTTTTCTAAAACCGGATCAAAAAATTCTGTAAGCCTTGTTATATATGCCATAAAAAATAAACTTATTGAAGTTTAAGATATGTTTTTTATTCCGGAATATTTTTACTTCAACAAATTGAAAACCCACTTAAATAATACAAAAGATTATTTATTCCCACATATCCTTTGTCTGGCTTTGCATTTATCTTATAAAACGTTGGTAATTTTTCTTGTTTAAGCAAGAACAGATACATACAGGTATAATTACTTCCTTATTTTCCCCCAAGTAAAAACACTCTTAAAAATCAGGTATATAAGATGGTTTTTCAAGAAATTACCCTCTTACATTCAATTTATATCATCAATATCTTTACTTAGTTCAATTAGCCAATAATCAAATATGAGAAAAAAATTATTTGTGTATGAGAAAAAAAGTAATCATAAAAGTAATCATAGTGGATGATAATAAGGAATTTAGGGAAGCATTAAAATTTCTGCTTCTTACAATTAAAGGTGTTGAAATAATTGCTGAAGCAGGAAATGGAGTTGAATTTTTAGAACTCATGGACCAATATTCCCCTGATATTGTGTTTATGGATATTGAGATGCCTAAAATGAATGGTATTGAGGCTACAAAGATAGTAAATGCAGAATATCCCAACTTGAAGATTATTGGATTGTCGATTCATGAAGAATTTCAAAGTATGCATGATTTAATTTTAGCAGGGGCACAAAACTTAATCTGTAAAAATAAGCTCAGTAAAGAGCTTTTAGGAAAAGCAATTTTTGGAAATCACTATATGTTTTTAATTTAAATATCTATGAAAGAAAATGATCAATTTGGGCCTTAAGAACGGAGTTAACGCTATATAGCGAGGCCTTGTAATGCATAAATTATTAATAATCTTAAGGAGGAAAGTATGAAAGAATCAGTTATTAAAAGTAATTCGTATTTGTCATTCAGGCTGGGCAATGAAGAGTTTGCCTCGCATGTAAACAAAGTATTAAATATACTTGAAATGACAAAGATCACAGAAGTCCCTAAGGCTCCTGATTACATGAAAGGAGTCATTAATCTCAGAGGTATGGTATTACCGGTTATTGATACAAGGCTTAAGTTTGGTATGTCTGAAACAGACTATACCGATAAAACCTGTATTATAGTAATGGAATTAATGTTTGAAGGAGAAAAAGTTTTTGTTGGGGCCCTGGTTGATGAAGTGAAGGCCGTGCTGGAAATTGAAGAAAGTGAAATACAACCTCCTCCAAATATCGGGAATCAGTACCGGTCTGAATTTATAACTGGAATAGTTAATGTAAATAATGATTTTGTAATGATTCTGGATATGGAGCAGTTATTCTCATCAGAAGAATTAATTGATTTAAAAGATAATGTTTCAGAAACACAAACAATATAAAATTTAGAAATTGTTAATCTTAAAAACTACAGAACTATGAAATGGAAAAATTTAAAATTAAATGTAAAGTTCCTTATTTCTTTTGGCCTTATAATAATATTATTGATAATTATATCTTTATGGGCAATTAAAGGAATAGGCGGAATAGTAGAAAATAATAATAAAATTAACAAAGGGAACAAACTTAACAGCAATATTGAACATAAGTATGTTCAACATCTGCAATGGGCATCCGATGTTAATAAATTATTATTAGATGATAATGTTACGAAATTAGCCGTTCAAACAGACCCAACTAAATGTGCTTTTGGTACATGGTATTATGGTGATGGAAGAAAAGAAGCTGAAAAATTAATCCCCGAGCTAAAAACAGAACTTGATGCTCTTGAAGAGCCGCATATGCACCTGCACGAATCGGCTATTAAAATCGATGATGTTTTTCATCAGGCCGACGAAAAAGTGAGTTCTCATCTAAAAGAATTAAAATCAGATCACCTGTTGTGGGTTATTAAAATTAAAGATGCCTTGCTTAAAAAGAGTAATAGCATAGATGTTCAGATGAACCATACCTTGTGTAATTTTGGCAAATGGTTGGTTTCTGATGAAGTATTACAACTTCGTAAAGATAACCCGGAGTTTAATGAGCTTGTTAAAAAAGTATCAGAACCTCATGAAAAGTTGCATACAAGTGCGGAAGCGATTGACAGGTTGTTATCGCAAGGCGATGTAGACGAGGCATATAATTATTTTAATAATAATACAAATAAACATGCTTTACAAACCCTTGATATAATAGACGAAATTGTAGCATTTAACGATAAAAACCTTGCAGGTATGCGTGAGGCAAATGATGTATATCATAATGAAACTATGACATACCTCTCGGAAGTAGGTGGTTTATTTAATAATATAATAAATAAATCTAACGATTATATCCTTGCCAACGAGAAAATGTTGGAAGAAGATAATAGAAATACTCGTGTTGGAGTAATTACTTTCAGTCTTATAGCAACTTTAATAGCGATTTTATTTGCAATTATTATTTCAAGAGGAATTGTTATACCTATAAGAAAGGGAGTGATATTTGCCAAGAAGATTGCCGAGGGAGACCTTACAGCTGAAGTAGATGTTGAACAGGACGATGAAATTGGCGTATTAGCCGGTTCACTTAAAGGCATGGCTGCAAAATTAAGAGATATTGTTGCCAATATTATTTCCGGTGCAGATAATATTGCCACTGCCAGTCAGCAAATGAGTTCCAATTCACAACAAATGTCACAAGGTGCTTCGGAGCAAGCTTCTTCGGCCGAGGAAGTATCATCATCCATGGAGGAAATGGCATCTAATATTCAGCAAAATACCGACAATGCTCAACAAACAGAAAAAATTGCCCTAAAAGCTATGGAGGGAGTAAGCCAGGGAAGTCAATCAACTGACATATCCGTAAAAGCTATGAAGGATATCGCAGAAAAAATTACAATTGTAAATGATATTGCTTTCCAAACCAATATATTGGCACTGAATGCAGCTGTTGAAGCAGCCCGTGCCGGAGAACATGGTAAAGGTTTTGCAGTAGTGGCTGCTGAAGTAAGAAAGCTGGCAGAAAGAAGTAAAATTGCAGCAGATGAAATTGACGCATTATCGAAGAACGGGGTACAGGTATCTGAAGATGCAGGTAAGATATTAACAGAAATAGTACCGGAAATTGAAAAAACTTCTAAACTTGTTCAGGAAATTGCTGCTGCTTCAATGGAACAAAATTCAGGTGCCGATCAGGTAAATAGTGCTATACAGCAATTAAATCAGGTTACTCAGCAAAATGCTGCTGCTTCGGAAGAAATTGCAACCGGTGCAGAAGAACTAGCCGGTCAGGCCGAAGAATTAAAAGAAATTGTGAGTTTTTTCAGTATTAACAGTGGCAAGGTCAATAAAGTTGATATGAAATCACAACATAAGAAAAAGAAGCAGGAATTAGTGGTTCATCACATACCAAAAAATGATGAAGATAAAAAAACAAAAGATGATCATGGTGTGGATTTAAAGATGAATGATAATAATGTTGTTGACAGTGAATTCGAAAAGTATTAACATTTATTAGCAACAGAAGAAGCAAGTTTTTAAATTTTGCATCTTCTGTTGTTTTTATGAATAGTAAAATAATATTCTAAAATTCATGATAAATGATAAATAAAAAATTCATATTATCAAAAAGTTCAATAAGCCTACTAGTTATTAGCATTGTATTTATTGGTTCGGTAATAATTTTTGCCGTATGGAACAATAATAAGTTTAAAGATAAAATTATTTCAAGTGCAAAAAATAACTTGTCGGTAAAAGCAGAGATCATTGCAACTGGTATTGAAAAATTGCTCACCGAGCATATCAGAATATCGCAATCACTTGCAAAAGAGCAATTATTAATTAATGCACTTATACTTAAACGCGACCATGAATTTTATATTGAATATTGCCCTATAGAAAATATTTACCTGTCACATACTGAAGATATAGATGCAATAATGTTAATTTCCAATGACGGAACATTACTTCACAGGCATCCTGTTTTAGTAGATACACTGCCCGACTATTCTTCAAGAGAAGATATTGATTATGTTATACAAAATCATCGGGCGCATATAAGCGTAATTTATTCTAATACTGACGAAAAAGCAGCAGTTGCTGTTTCTTATCCGGTATTTAATCAAAACCAGTTTATCGGCATTATCCGTTTTACTGTTTTAGTAGAAACTTTTATCGAGCACTTTATTTCACCGGTATTAGACGAAAATACTTTTGCTATTGGTATGGATAATCAAGGAGTTCTTTTTCACAAGCCTTATAAGGAGTTCACAAAAGGAACCATTTATGATTTTTTTAATGAAGATAAAGAGAAATACCCGGAGCATGATTTTTCTAAACGGCAGGAAATACTGATAAAAAGTGTACAAGGCGAAGCCGGATCAGCTGTTTACCAATTAACTAATAATACAGGCCAATTTAAAAAAATGATAATGGCTTACCGTCCTATAAATATCATTGATGGAATATATTCTATTTCACTTTATACTGATTATAACACGATACTACGTTCGGTAAGACAATACACTTTTAAATCATATACTTTTATTTTATTAATAGTATTATTATTTGTATTGGTTGTACTCAAATTTTTTAATGAACAAATAAAACTACAAATAGAAACTAAATTCTTTAAAGATATTGCCGAAAAAGCAGAAGAAATAAATAAACAAAAAAACAAATTTGAAGCCTTATGCAAAGAATATAAAACACTGAACAAAGAGCTCATTTTTGCTAAAGAAAAAAGCGAAAAAAGCGAATTAAAATATAAAACTTTAGTTGAAAATCTGGGCGAAGGATTAATAATGGGGGATCTAAGCGAAATAATTACTTTTGCAAACCCTGCAGCAGAAAAAATTTTTGAAACAAAAAACCTTGTGGACAGAAATTTGAGCGAGTTTGTAACCAGCAATCATTTGAAATTAATCAAAAACCAGACTAAAAAACGAATAAAAGAAGAAAAATCAAGTTATGAAATTGATATATTATTACATGACAATATTAAAAAATCAATACTTCTAACCGGAACTCCTGTTTTTGAAGGCGGAAAAGTGGTTCAAACACTCGGCCTTTTTAGAGATATTACTAAAATAAAAAAAGCTGAAATTGCCATAAGACAAAAAAATGAGGAATTGCAAGCTACAGAAGAAGAATTAAAGGCTTCTAATGACGAATTAAGATATGTCAATTCAGAACTGGAACAAAACAATTTAGCACTAAAAATTGCCAAAGAAAAAGCTGAAGAAAGCAATAGATTAAAAACCTCATTTCTTGCTAATTTATCTCATGAGATACGTACACCTATGAATGGCATAATTGGATTCTCCGAATTAATAGGCGATTCAGATACTAACAATGAACTAAGAAAACGATACATAAGTATTATTCAACAAAGTAGTAAACAACTCTTATCAATTATAAATGATATACTTGACATTTCTAAAATTGAAACCGGGCAAATAGATATTAGAAAAAATAGATTAATTATAAATGATGTATTATCAGATATTTATAAGCATTTTTTGTCTGAGGTAAGAAATAAAAACATTGAACTAACTTATCAAAAAAAATGTACTGATAATGAAAGCACAATCTTTACAGATGAAAGTAAAATTACACGAATATTAACCAACCTTATTTGTAACGCGTTAAAATTTACTCATAAAGGATATATTGAGTTTGGTTATGAGCTAAAAAATAATTTCCTTGAATTTTTTGTAAAAGATACAGGAATAGGAATCTCTCCCGAAAACCATGATATAATTTTTGAAAGATTCAGACAACTGGACCTTTCACTTTCAAGAAAGTATGGAGGTACAGGCTTGGGCTTGTCTATATCAAAAGAATTAGTCGAATTACTTGGGGGAGAAATTTGGTTAAACTCTGAATTAAATATTGGTTCTACATTTTACTTTACTATTCCTTATGAACGTGTTGACGAGAATTATGTTAAAAGGGAATTGGATGATATTACCGAACCACCAGATTGGAGTAAATTTGCCATATTAATTGCAGAAGACGAAAAATCAAATCTTTTTTATCTTCAAGAAGTATTAAACGTAACAAATGTTAAACTTTTTCATGCAAGAAACGGTGAGGAAGCAGTTCAAATTTGTAAAGACAATGATAATATAGACTTGGTTCTGATGGATGTTAAAATGCCGAAAATGAATGGTTTTGAAGCAACAGAGACAATAAAACAAATTAAACCGAAGCTGCCAATCATCGCACAAACAGCTTATGCAATGACTGGCGACAAAGATAAAGCTTTACAGGCTGGTTGTGATGATTATATCAGTAAACCCATAAATAATTCTGAATTAATAAAAATTATTGGAAAAACATTAATAAAGTCTACAAATAGAGCAGACAAGACCTTTTGAAATTGAAGTTTCAGATTTTAATCATGCGGTGGTAACTTAATCCGAAAAATTCACAGAACAACAGTATATTGAAAAAATATTAGATTTTAATTTATCTACAAATAAATAGTTCTTAAAAGAGGTAAGTCTAAATACCTTGTAAATATAAAAAATCATAAAAAAAATTTACTATTCCAAAGAACTTATTTTATTTTTGTTATAATATGATGAGTAATTGTAATTTGAATTATTGAAGATTCCTCAAAATGGCAAAAAAAATCAGGGTTTTAATTGTAGATGATTCAGCGGTTGTGAGGCAAAGCCTGGCTGAGATTATAAACTTCGACCCTGTGTTGGAAGTTATAGATACTGCATCTGATCCATATGTAGCAGCTACGAAAATAAGAAAAGAAGTTCCTGATGTAATCACTCTCGATATTGAAATGCCACGTATGGACGGATTAACATTTCTAAAAAAAATAATGACTCAACATCCAATTCCGGTCGTAATAATTTCCAGTTTAACTGCAAAGGGAACCAAAACCGGTATAAGAGCTCTTGAATATGGTGCTGTTGATATTATTACAAAACCTCAAATGTATTCTAAGGATTTTATCCATGAATCAAAAATTCGAATATGTGAAGCGGTTAAGGGAGCAGCTCACGCGCGGGTAAAGAGAAAAATAAAAACAACTCCTTTACTTCATGTGCAACCTAAATATACTGCAGATGCTGTTTTACCTCCTGTAACAAAACATAGTATGATAAAAACAACTGACATAGTTGTTTCTGTCGGCGCTTCAACTGGAGGAACAGAAGCACTTACAAATTTCTTAAAAGCCTTACCACTCGATTCTCCGGGAATTGTTATTGTTCAACATATGCCGGAAATGTTCACAAAATCTTTTGCAGAAAGACTTAATGAATTATGTAGAATTACTGTTAAAGAGGCAGCTAATGGAGATTCTGTAATCAGAGGAAGAGCATTAATTGCTCCCGGAAATTATCATACCTTGCTAAAACGAAGCGGAGCAAAATATTATGTTGAAGTTAAAGAAGGTCCATTTGTTAATCGTCACAGGCCTTCTGTTGATGTCCTTTTTAGATCAACAGCTAAATATGCAGGTGCAAATGCAATTGGTATTATTATGACAGGTATGGGGGATGACGGAGCCAGAGGTTTATTAGAAATGAAAGAAGCAGGTGCTAAAACTATTGCCCAGGACGAAAAATCTTGCATTGTTTTTGGAATGCCAAAAGAAGCTATAAAATTAAATGCTGCAGATAAAATATTACCTCTTGAAAAAATTTCAACTTACCTGATTGAAATTACTAACTAAAAAATCTCTCCTTTTTTAATTATATAAAATCACTACTGTCCGACTAAATTTATTGAATATGCTTAAAATTGCCTGTTTTCTAAACGTTAATAACATGTTGCCCACTACGGGGCTCTGTTTCAATATTAATCATTTTACTACAAATATATCGCCTCTAACGAGGCTAATATAAAGCACCGTAGGTGCTAAATATTTGTAGAACTGATGTTTCCAAAAAATAAAAAAAGTGCCGTAGAGCCTGTCCCGAACTCCTGCCTGCTGGCAGGCAAGGTGATTCGGGATACGAAATATAAAACATTATAATTTTAACCGGTTACTAGTGATATAAAATCTAACTTTTATAGTAAAGATTATTAATTATCCTTTATTTTTGAAAGATTTGTTGAAAATATTATTTATTTTTAGTTGCAAGAAAAAATGTAAAACGATCATGAAAGAAAAAAATTCACAAGCTATTATTATTAAATATACTATTAGTGGATTTGTGATTGGGCTATTTACCGTATTATTTATATTAGTTATAGATTTTTTTGTTAAAAAAATTAGCTTTTCGGAGATTGCTGATTTACACAGAAATAATCCGGTTTATTTAATTTTAGATTTATCTCCTTTTATTCTTGCATTTTATGCTTATATATTTAGTAAAAAATATGCTGCCGCATCTGAATCCTTGCATTCAGCTTTAAAGCATGAGTTTGATAAAAATCAAAGAATATTTCGTTTTGTCGAGAAAACAAGGTTGGGTAAAATTGATGCTGACTATAAAGTACAAGGTCCTGATGATGTATTAGGGCAATCGATTTTGGATTTAAGAGATAACCTGAAAAAAAATATAGAAGAAGAAGAAAGGAGAAAAAATGAAGATCAGCAAAGAAATTGGGTTGCTGAAGGCTTAGCTAAATTTGGAGACATTCTTAGAAAAGATACTGATAACCTGGAGGAATTGACATATAATTTAATTAGCAACTTAGTTAAGTATATAAATGTTAATCAAGGTGCTTTATTTATTATTGAAGATGAAGACGAAGCAGATAAGCATTTAAAAATGACTGCTTGTTACGCATACGAACGCAGGAAATATGCTGATAAAAGAGTTGAATTGGGCGAAGGAATAATAGGAGCTGCAATACTGGAACAAGAAACAATTTTTGTAACCGATGTTCCTGAAAGTTACGTTCATATTACTTCTGGCCTTGGCGAAGCAACTCCAGGCTGTCTTCTTGTTGTTCCTTTAAAATTTAATGATAAAGTATATGGTGTAATCGAAATAGGGGCGTTTCATAATATCGATAAATATATTGTTGAGTTTGTCGAGGAAGTTGCTGAGAGTGTTGCATCTACAATATCAAATGTAAAAATAAATACGCGTACAACTAAATTATTAAAGGAGTCTCGGTTGCAAGCCGAAACCTTGGCTTCTCAAGAGGAGCAAATGCGCCAGAATATGGAAGAATTGCAGGCAACTCAGGAAGAGGCAGCAAGACAAAGTGAGAAATTTATAATCTTCGCAAATTCTGTAAATCATACACTTATCAGAGCAGAATATGATTCAGATGGTACACTTTTGTATGCAAATACCAGATTTCTAAATAAACTGGGTTATGATAAAAATTCAGAAGTAGAAGGTAAAAATATTCAAATGTTTATTGATGAAAAAGATAGAGGTTGGTTTAATAAATTATGGGGTTCGCTTACAAAAGGAGGTAAACATTTTGAAGGTGACATGAAACATGTCACAAAACAAGGAAGGGATTTATGGACTATGGCTACTTATACTTGTATGCGACGAGATGATGGTAGTGTTGAGAAAATTTTATTTTTAGCGATAGATACGACAAATCAGAAAAAACAAAGTTTAGATTATTTAGGACAGATAAATGCTCTTAATCGTGCAACAATAAAAGTTGATTATTTACCAACAGGAGATTTGATAGAATGTAATCAAAAGTTTATTGATTTAATGGAATATCCTTTATTTGAATTAAAAGAGAAAAGCATATTTGATTTTGTAGATAAATCAGAACTAAATAAATTAAGAGAAATTTGGGATAAGGTAACACAAGGCGAGACCTGGGAAGGTACTCTACGGCAAAGAACTAAGGAAGACAAAGATGTTTGGGTTAGAACTTCTTTATCTGCAGTAAAAGATATGTATGACGATATTGCCAAAATAATATGTATTGGTAATGATGAGACCAACGAAAAATTAATGGAAATTGAAACTAAAAAACAAACTGAATTACTCCAACAACAAGAAGAAGCACTACAGCAATCAAAAGTTGATCTAAAAGCACAATTAAAGCAAGCAAGAGAGGACGTTAAATTTCAGTTTAAAGAAATTGAAAAAGTGCAAAAACGAACCGAACTTACACTACAAGGTGCTTCTGATGCTATAATAACATTTGATCAAAATGGAGTAATAAAATTCTTTAATAAAGCAGCTGAAGAGTTATGGGAGATTGAAAGGGATGTTGTAATCGGAAGAAATATGAAGAAATTATTCCCTGAAGATACTTATGAAGACGATTTTATTAATTCTATATTAGATCCTAAATCGGAGAAAATTGTTGGTGAAAGAAAAGAGGTTGATATAAAAAATAAAAGTGGAGAAGACATTTCAGTTATAATTATGCTTTCAATGGCGAGATTAGAAGGAGAAACTACATATACCGCATTTATTCAAAATATATCCGTCGACTTCTTCTAGTTTGTAACTAATTCTACTTTAGGATTTTAGGTTGCCAAGGCGATCTCGTAGCTTGCCCCGATTTTTTTAGAGAACGAAGTGAATATATAATTAAATATTTAGCTAACCATCCAACAGTTAAGTGTGAAACAACAAATAAACAAATAGCCAAATAAACGAATAAACATTTTTTAAACAGATGAAAAATATTTCAATTTTAATTTTAATACTTTTCCTTTTTTCTTGTACAAAGGATAATAAAAAACCCGAGTATTATAAACTTGTGTTAGTTGAAACTAGCGATGTTCATGGTGCAATTTTCGATTATGATTTTATTAATGACCGAAATGCATCAGGCTCTTTGTCAAAAGTGCAAACTTACCTTACCGGCTTAAGAAAAAACAATAATGTTGTTTTAATGGATAATGGCGACATCCTTCAGGGGCAGCCCATTGTTTATTATTATAATTATGATAATGTTTCCAATGAGCATATTTGTTCAAAAGTAATGAACTACATGCAATATGATGTTGCAACAATTGGGAATCATGATATAGAAGCTGGCCATGCCGTTTACGATAAATTAAATAATGAATTCAGTTTCCCATGGTTAGCTGCTAATGCAGTTAAAGAATCGGATGGATTACCATATTTTGAACCTTACAAAATAATAAATAAAGATGGAGTTAAAATAGCAATTCTAGGGCTTATAACTCCTGGGATTCCCGATTGGCTGCCAGAAGAACTATGGACAGGAATAGAATTTAACGATATGGTAGAATCTGCTAAAAAGTGGGTTCCAATAATTATGGAAAAAGAAAACCCAGACTTATTAGTAGGTTTATTTCATTCAGGATACGATTATACTTATGGAAATGTTGATTATGATTCCTATAAAAACGAAAACGCATCTTTAATAGTAGCTGAACAAGTACCAGGTTTCGATATTATATTTGTAGGTCACGACCATTATACATGGAACGAGAAAATAAAAAATATAAACGGTGATGAGGTTGTTATATTAGGCCCTGCTAACTCTGCCCGACAGCTTGTAACTGCAAATGTTGAACTGAAACTGAATTCTGAAGGAAAATATGAGAAAAGTATTACAGGGAATGTAATTGAAATGAATGCATATAAAGCGGATTCGTTGTTCAATCTTGAATTTAAAAATGAATTTAATGAAGTAAAAGAGTTTGTTTCAAAAGAAGTTGGCATTTTTGAAAATTCTATACATACGCATGAAGCTTTATACGGGCCATCGGAGTTTATCGATTTAATTCATCAAATACAGCTAGAAATTAGTAATGCAGATATTTCATTTGCAGCTCCATTATCGTTTAATTCTGTAATTAATGAGGGACCTGTATATGTTCGGGACATGTTTAAACTGTATCGGTTCGAGAATTTTTTATATACAATAAATCTTACAGGCGAAGAAATTGATAAGTACCTTGAATATTCTTTTGCAAATTGGTTTAATACCATGAAAAATGAAAATGATCATCTGTTATTATTTAAATTAGATAAAAATGGAAATCCTGAATATTCCGAAAAATATAATTCATATTTGCTATTGAACAATTATTACAATTTTGATGTTGCTTCAGGGATAAAGTATGTAGTTGATGTTACCAGGCCGGTTAATGATAAAGTAACTATTATATCATTAAATAACAATCAATTTTATATGGATAGTACATATAATGTTGCGGTAAACAGTTATAGAGGTAATGGTGGCGGTGGACATTTAACAAACGGTGTTGGTCTTAGTAAAAAAGATCTTATCGACAGAAGAATTAGCTCTACTGATAAAGATTTAAGATATTATATGATGAAATGGATTGAGGAAAAACAATCTGTAAAACCGATTTTAAAAAATGAATGGTCAGTTTATCCGGCGGATTGGTGGTTAAAAGCTAAACAAAAGGATAAAGAATTATTAAATAAATAACTGTTTGGAGATGAAAAAAATAAGTTTTATTGTAGTTTTCGTTGTTGTATTAATTTCTTGTAATAAAGTTGAAACATTAAATAAACAACGACTTAAACAACCTAAAAATATAATATTATTAATAGGTGATGGAATGGGTGTAACGCAGATTTATGCTGCAATGTCAGTTTCAGAAAATCTTTTAGCCTTCGAGAAATTTAAACACGTAGGATTTCATAAAACATATTCAGCAACCGATTATATAACAGATTCGGGAGCAGCAGGAACGGCTTTATCAACAGGTATTAAAACTTGTAATTTATGTATTGCTGTTGACTCAACCGGCAAGCCATTTAAAACCATTCTTGAATATGCCGAAGATAATCAGTTAGCAACAGGATTAGTATCTACAAGTTCCATTTTGCACGCTACACCTGCAACGTTTATTGCACATGAGCAACGTCGTTACGATTATGAAAATATTGCTCTTGATTTTTTAGATGTTGATATTGATTTATTTATTGGGGGAGGGAAAAAACAATTTGTTGACAGAAAGGATAAATTAAATCTGATTGACTCACTTAAGAAAAATCAATATCACGTGATTGATGGTGTTGAAAATCTTGATGTAAATGAAGAAGGTAAATTTGCTGTTTTTACAGCCGAAAAGCATAATCCTGAAATTTTAAATGGCAGGGGAGATATGTTACCCGTTTCAACAGAAAAAGCAATTAAGATTTTAAGTAAAAATAAAAAAGGATTTTTCTTGATGGTAGAAGGTTCAATGATTGACTGGGGCGGACATGATAATGATATTGACTACGTAATTGCTGAAATCCTAGATTTTGATAAGGCCATTGCCAAAGCTCTTGAATTTGCTATTGAAGATGGAGAAACATTGGTAATTGTAACAGCTGATCACGAAACAGGAGGATTAACTATAGTTGAAGGTGATATAAATAATCGGACTATTGAAGCAAATTTTTGGTATAATAGACAAAAAGGAGGCTGTTTTTTTCAACAATAATTTGCATTAAATAATCTAATAAATATATTTGTTTTATCAAGTTAAACAGAAGTAGGCTCTGCTGGAGAGCAACCTATCAGGGATATA
>JAUWQL010000062.1 GCA_030611105.1 Bacteroidales bacterium | reverse complement strand
TGACGCATTTCTTCTTCCTGTGCAGCCATTTCTTCAGCTTGTTGTTGTGAGCGTTCTAATAATTCTGATGTTCTTATATTTATTTTAACTGATGAAAAAGTAGAAGCAATACTTTCAGCTAGTTTTTCAACAAATTCAATCTCATGTTTTTCAAAATTATTAAAAGAAGCTATTTCAAGAACCCCCAATACATTTTCTTCAATTTTTAACGGAACAATTAATAAACTCTTTGGGTTTGCTCCACCAAGGCCCGAGGTAATTTCCATGTAATCCTGCGGGATTTCTGTCATATATATTGTTTTCTTTTCAATAGCACAGGTACCAACTAAACCTTCACCCAGTTCAATTTGTTTTTGCAGAAACTTTCTTCTGTCAAAAGCATAAGCGGAGAGTAGATTAAAATGGATGTTTTCTTTATCATTATCATTTAAAATAAATATACCACCCTGGTTCGCCTTAATATAATCAACAAGGTTTAATATAATTTCAGTAGCAAGATTTTCAAGATTATCGTTGTTTTGACGCAGAATATCGGCAAATCTGGCTAAACCTTCATTAGTCCATCTGCGTTTTTCATCTTCAATTTTACGTTTTTCATCTTCTTTTTCAGCTTTAACAAGACTGTTTCTCATTTCAATTAAAGACTCACCCAAAACATCTTCGTCACTTAATAAATCAAAATCTTGATTTAATTTGCCTTGACCAATAAGATTAGCAAATTCAACTTTTTTGTTTAGTCCATCGATGGAGCTATTAAGTGCATCAGCCATTTCTTCAATTTCATCACCGGTTTCTATTTTAATTCTCATTTTTTCATCGATATGACCTTTCGCAAGATGTTTTAATAACTCAGTAATCTTAGATAGAGGGTTGGTAATATTGCGTCCGATCATGGCAATAACTAATGCCATAAGAAGTATTCCGATAATTCCAACTAACAAAGAGATTCTAAAATTTCGTGTTGCTTTAGCCATAATGATGTCAACAGGAACTGAAATTGCAATTGACCATGGAGTACCGGTGTTCATTACAGGAATTGGGGCATAAGTTACGTATGTTTCAATTCCTGCTTTATCAATACTTATATAACTAAAACTTTTCCCATCGAGAATTTTTTGAGAGATTTTGTGTTTTTCATTGTCTTCAGGAAATATTTCTTCAATTTTTCTATTCAATAGTTCTTTATCAGGGTGTCCGGAAATAAACCCGCCATTAGAAATCATAAAAGCATAACTGCCTTCAAAAGGCTTGATATCTTCAACAATTTCCTGGAATTGTAACAAGGTAATATCATAAGCGACTACAGCAACGAATTTCCCATTTTCGGCTATTGGAGCACTTAAACTTGTCATTAATAAAGATTCTGTTTTCCCTCCTGTTAAAACATCAAAATATGGTTCGTTTATATTTGGCACTAGTATAGCTTTTGTTTGTGCATAAAGTTCAGAATCGCCATCTAAGCTTCTGAGCTCAACATTATCTATTATTATTCCATCTTCTCTCCAAAAGGAATGGCTTATTCTACCATAAGGTTTATTCCAGGCAGAATCTATCATATTTAATTCCCAGCTATCCCATAGTGCATAAATGTTAGGGTTGTTTTCAAAGATTTTTGTATACATCTTATGGATTAATTCCTGCCACTCATCTTTTTCAAATTCTTTATAAATTCTAAAAGCATTACTGATGGCTATAACTGCAGAAAACTCAGAGTCAAGTTTAACCTTAATATCTTTTGCTGATTCCTGAACTTGTTTGTTCGTTATTTCGATAGCATCATCATAGGCCATTTTGCGGGCATTAAAACTGATATATCCAACAGCTATAATATAAATAATTATTGATGCTGAAATAATAAACAGTTGTATTTTTTGTTGTATTTTCAATTTTATTTTCATGACTCTTAGTGATTTTTAAAGTTTCCCTTATGAATGTTTCTTCTGAAAGTCAGTAATGTTGGTTGAAATTTTCAGAATTTTATAAATTTCTCCATCAGCATTTCTAATAGGAGTATATGTTTCGGCAAAGATCAATTCCTTGCCATTAGCTTTAGTGGTTGTTATTTCCTTAATAACCTTTCCTGATTTTAACTCTCTCCAGAATTTTTCGTATTCAGTCTTTTGTTGTTCGGTAAACTCCATATTACCTGAGTGATGAGTTCCAATAACTTCATCTCTGGTTAAGCCAAGTAATGTCAGGTAGTTATCATTTACGTTCTGGATGTTTCCATCCAAACTATATTCTATTACATAACTTGATGTATTAAGTGCTTCAACAAGGCCTTCTGTTTCAGCACTCTTGCGTGTTGATTCTTCTTGTGTGGCCTGCAGCTCTTCCATATTCTGACGCATTTCTTCTTCCTGTGCAGCCATTTCTTCAGCTTGTTGTTGTGAGCGTTCTAATAATTCTGATGTTCTTATATTTATTTTAACTGATGAAAAAGTAGAAGCAATACTTTCAGCTAATTTTTCAACAAACTCTATTTCGTGCTTTTCAAATACATTAAACGAAGCAATTTCAAGAGCCCCTAATACGTTATCTTCCAGTTTGAGCGGAACAATAAGCAAACTAGCAGGATTAGCTCCTCCTAGTCCGGAAGTTATTTCAATATAATCTTGTGGAATAGCAGTCATGAATATGGTTTTCTTTTCAATAGCACAAGTACCAATTAATCCTTCGCCAATTTGAATATGTTTCTGCATATATTTTCTTCTGTCGTAAGCAAAAGCAGAAAGAAGATTAAAGTATATATTTTCTTTATCATTATCGTTTAAAACAAATAACCCTCCTTGATTCGCATTCAAATAATCAACAAGGTTCATTATGATTTCTGTTGCAAGGTTTTCAAGATTATCATTATTTTGGCGCAAAATGTCAGCAAATTTGGCTAAACCTTCATTAGCCCACCTGCGTTTTTCATCTTCAATTTTACGTTTTTCATTTTCTTCGTCAGCTTTAACCAGGCTATTTCTCATTTCAATTAATGATTTACCCAAAACATCTTCATCGCTTAATAAACTAAACTCATAATCTAACTCCCCTTGACCGATGTGATTTGCAAAATCTACTTTTTTATCCAATCCATCAATAGAACTATTAAGTGCATCCGTCATTTCTTCAATTTCATCACCGGTTTCGATTTTAATTCTCATTTTATCATCAATATGTCCTTTCGACAGAAGTTTTAACAGTTCAGTAATCTTAGTTAGAGGATTAGTAATACTACGTCCGATAATACCAATAACCAATGCCATAAGAAGTATTCCAATAATTCCAACAATCAACGAAATTCTAAAATTACGGTTTGCCTTTGCCATAATAGTATCAACCGGAACCGAAATCGCAATTGACCATGGAGTTGTTGTTTCGCCTACAAAAATTGGAGCATACGACACGTAATTTTGTACCCCGTTTGCATCTTTACTAATATAGCTGAAGCTATTACCTTCAAGAATATTTTGAGCTATTTTATATTCTGTATTGTCTTTCGGAAAAAGTTCTTCAATTTTAGAATTCAACAATTCTTTATAGGGATGGCCGGCAATTAAACCTCCATTCGAAATTAGAAAAGCATAGCTTCCTTCAAAAGGTTTTATTTCTTCAATAATCTCCTGAAAACGGTCGAGTGTAATATCAACGGCTACTATTCCAATGTATTTACCATCTTCCATTATAGGAGCATTCAAACTTGTCATCAGAAATTTTTCAGCTTTATTTTCAGTAAAAACGTCTTCATAAGGCTCCCATATAGATGAGGTTGTTTTGGTTTTTATTACGGCATATAATGCAGGATCGCCATCAAGACTTCTATACTCAAAATTGTGCTTTATAGCGCCATTTTCTCTCCAGTAAATAGTTACATATCGACCAGTTGGCTTGTCCCACTCCGGATCAATAGCATTTAATTCCCAGCTATCCCAAAGACTATAAATATGAGGATTGTTTTTAAAAACTTCATTATACATTTTTGAGAAAAGATCTTTCCACTGTTCAGTAGGTAAATACTTGTAAGTATGAAACGCATCAGCCAGAGTCTTAACAAGAGTCAGATCAGCATCAAGTTTAGCTTTAACAGCATTTGCTGTTTCGTGAACATGTCGGTTTGTTATTTCAATAGCATCATTATATGCCATTTTTTTGGCATTAAGACTAATATATCCAACAGCAATAATATAAATTACTATTGATGCGGAAATAATAAACAACTGTATTTTTTGCTGTATTTTAAGTTTAATTTTCATGAGAACAAGGTTTTATAATTCTTCAAATTCGCTGATATTATTTGATATTTTTAAAATTTTATTAACAACTCCGTTTTCATCCATAATAGGAGTATAGACCTCTACAAATATAATTTCTTTTCCATCAACAATAAATTTTGATTTTTCCTTTTTTGTACCACCTCTTTTTAAATCACTCCAAAATTTTTCATATTCAGCTTTCTGTTTTTTTGTAAACTCCATTTTATCGGAATGATGTGCTCCTAGAACTTCCGAGCGTTTTAAGTTTAGTAAGTTTAGGTAAGTGTCATTGACTTTGGTAATTATACCTTCAGGATTATATTCGATAATATAACTAGATTGCTCCAAAGCATGTAAAAAACTTTCCATTTCAGCATTTTTGCGTCCTGCTTCTTCTTGTGTTGCCTGCAATTCTTCCATATTTTGACGCATTTCTTCCTCTTGAGCGGACATTTCTTCAGACTGTTGCTGTGATTTTTCTAATAACTCATTTGTTTGAATACTAATTTTAACAGAAGACATGGTAGATGCAATGTCTTCAGCTACTTTTTCTACAAACTCAATTTGATATTTTTCAAATTTTTTAAATGAGGCAATTTCAATTACTCCATAAACTTTATCTTCCATATTAAGAGGAACAACAAGTAAGGCGTTTGGATTTGCACCTCCCAAACCAGAAGTTATAGAAATGTATTCATCAGGAATATCTTCAATATAAGTAGTTTCTTTTTCAATGGCAACTGAACCAACAATACCATCTCCATATTTAATACGTTTTTCAATATGTTTTTCCCTGTCAAAGGCAAAAGCAGAAACTAAATCAAGAAATATATTATTTTTATCGTCATCGTTAAGCAAGAATAAACCTCCCTGGTTTGCTTCAAGATAATAAACCAGATTTTTAATAATCTCATTGGAAAGTGTTTCCAGATTGTCATTGTTTTGACGAAGAATATCGGCAAATTTTGCTAATCCCTCGTTTGTCCATCTACGTTTTTGATCCTCAATTTTTCTTTTTTGTTCATCGTCTTGTGCTTTTTTGAGGCTGTTGCGCATATCAACAAGGGCAAGTCCTAATTTATCGTCATCACTAAGCAAATTAAATTCATATTCAAGGTTTCCTGATCCTATATGATTAGCAAATTCGGTTTTTAAATTTAGTCCTTCAATAGATGTTTTCAGAGCGATTGTCATTTCTTCAATTTCATCGCCTGAATTAATATTTAGATCGAGTTTACTGTTGGTTTTTCCTTGAGCAAGCTCTTTTAGGAACTCGGTTATTTTTTGTATTGGGTCTGATATGTTTTTGGTAATAATATAAATTGCAAAGCTTAGAAGAAAAACACCGATTATACCAACAATTAATGAAATCATAAAATTTCTGTCGGCCTGGGCCATAATTGAATTAACAGGTACGGAAACACCAAGATACCATGGAGTATTAGTTCTCCCGATATTAATTGGTGCAAAAGCAACATAATGTTTTTTTTCTTTATCATCTACAGTTATTATATTAAAACTTTCTCCCGTTTCAATATTTTTAAATAAATCAAAATCATCTCCGGTTTTTAATGTAAATTCTGCAATTTGATTTAGTAATTCTGTTTCAGGATGACCAGCGAACCTGCCTTCTTCATTCAATAAAAAAGCATAACTCCCAGGGAACTGAGACAGATTAATGCTTCCAACCATTTTTTGAAACCCTTCCAAAATAAGATCGATGCCAACAAGTCCGTGATATTCATTATCAATTAAAATAGGAGCTACCAGGCTGGTCATTAGTTTAGATTTTTCACCTTCGTCAGTAAATAAGTCAAAATATATTGGCAATACCATTTCTTTTGCCTGGGCTTTAATGTCGGCATAAATTGCAGGATCTCCGTCTAAACTACGAATATCTTGTTTTTGAAAAACAGATCCGTTTATACGCGAAAATACATTTGCCATACGTCCTGTAGGACTTGTCCATGTATCGTCAATTTTATTTAACTCCCAACTATCCCACAGTTTGTAAAAAACGGGATTGTCTCGGTATATCTTATCATACATTTTAATAAACAAGGGTTCCCATTGTTCTCTGGGCATATCTGGATATACTCGAAAAACAGTAGCTAAAGTCCTGACAGTTGCCATATATTCATTCAAATCAGCCTGTATTTTAAATGCAAATTTTTCAGCGCTTGAATTTACTAATTCAACAGAATCATTATAAGCTGTTTTTTTTGCATTTACACTGATATAGCCGATTGCAATAACATATATAGCAACTGATAGTGAAATTAAAAACAGTTGCATTTTGTTTCTCAAGCTTAGCTTAATTTTCATACCGGACATTTTTTTATATTATAATAATTGACTTAATATTTAAGATAAAAAGACAGATTATATATTTACGAAAACATCATAAAAGGGTTATTTATAATCGCTAATATCTATTGCTAAAAATAAAATTTTCTCGAATTTTTCATTTATAAAAACAGGAGTAAATGATGTTATTAATTTAAGCTCATCTCCATTTTTATTCTTTAAATAAGTTATTGCTTGATGTGTTTTACCTTTCATTACTGTATTTAGAATCTTTTGGAATTTAGCAAGATCTTTTTTTACCACAAATTCTTCTATTCCCATTCCAATGGCTTCATTTATGGTATATTTGAATTTTCTTAAAAATAGATCATTGGCATTTACCAGTGTTGTATCTAAATTAAATTCTGATTTTAACAAAAACTGATCTACTCCATTAAGTATTCCGCTAAATTCTTCACCTTTTCTGGAAGATTCTTCTTGTGTTGCCTGAAGTTCTTCCATATTTTGTCTCATTTCTTCTTCCTGGGCAGCCATTTCTTCTGCTTGTTGTTGCGATTGTTCAAGCAGTTGTGATGTTTTTGTGTTAATGCGTACCGATTTTAAAGTTGAAGCAATACTTTCAGCAGCTTTCTCGGCAAATTCAATTTCATGTTTCTTAAACTGATTAAATGATGCCAGTTCAATAACACCGAGAATTTCGTTTTCCATTTTTAATGGTACTAACAATAAACTATTAGGGTTAGCATTACCTAAGCCGGAAGTTATTTGAATGTAATCTTGCGGAATTTCCGTTAAATAAATAGTGTTTTTTTCAGCAGCACATGTTCCAACGAGACCTTCACCCAGTTCAACTTGTTTTTTAATAAACTTTTCTCTGTCGAAAGCAAAAGCTGATAATAAATCAAAGATAACAGTTGATCGTTCTTGATCGTTTAAAATAAACAAACCACCCTGATTAGCATCAAGATAATAAACAATATTTTTGATTATTTCATTAGCAAGAATATTTAAATTATCGTTGTTTTGTCTAAGTATTTCAGCAAATTTTGCCAATCCTTCATCAGTCCAACGGCGTTTTTGATCTTCGCTTTTCCGCTTTTCCTCTTCGGATCTTGCTTTTAAAAGACTATTGCGCATATTTATTAAGGATTGGCCCAACTCATCTTCATTACTAATTAGTTCCAGTTCATGATCAACATTGCCCGATCCTATTTCGTTAGCAAATTCGGCCTTTTTATTTAACCCTCGGATAGAAGTATTTAAAGCCAAAGTCATTTCTCCTACTTCATTTTTAGTATTTACTTCCATTATTAAAGATTCATCAATCTTTCCTCTGGCAACGCTTTTTAGTATTTCAGTAACTTTTATTATTGGCTCGGTAATATTTTTTGCAATAAACCAAATTACAATGGTTAATAATAGTAGTCCTATAAAACTTGTAAATAAAGCTTTGTATAAAAAACTTTTGGCTTTAGATGTTATAACTTTGTCAGGAACAACGATGGCTAAGGACCAGGGTGTGTTTACATTTTCTACTTTTATTGGGGCAAAAACATAAAAGTCTTTTTGATTGTTTTCATTTTTATAAGTAAATGAGAAATTTATTCCTGTCCGAACATTTTCTACTATTTTAAATTTTTCATTAAAATCAGGATATTCGGTACTTATTAGTTTGCCCATTAATTTTGAGTTAGGGTGAGCAACATAAGTTCCATTATTGGACAATAAAAAAGCATAACTTTTTTCGAAAGGCTTAATTTTTTCGATTATGTTCTGGAACCGTTGTAAATCAAGATCTACACCGGCAAGACCAATAAAAGTATTACCCAATTTTATTGGAATAGAAATGTTTGTATTAATATACTGATCTTCTTCTTTTCCCGTTGGCGACCATAATGTGGGGTCAACAATCATTGAAATACCGGTAGATTTCATAGCATAGTAATTGCCTGTTAATACATCACCATCGGTATTCAGTCGGGTTTCTACTTGATTTATATTTCCATCTTGATCTCTAACCCAGCCATTCAAATAACGACCAAAAGGCTTGTCCCATTCCGGATCGATATAGTTTAATTCCCAACTTGTTGCTACAGCAAGATAATGTGGATTTTCAGTAATAACATGTAATTGCTGTTCAAGGAAAATTTTGTTCCATTCTTCCCAGGGTAAAGTTTGAAATGCTTGCCCGGCTTGTGCAAGAGTTTTTGCTATATTAAAATCAGATGCTAACTCAGATTTAATAAGATTGGCATATTCGTGTGCGTTTTTATTTGCAATTTCACGTGCTTCCTCAAGGGCCAGCTGTCTGGATTTTGTTGTAATATACCCTATGGATGCAATGAAAATTAGCATTGAAGTTGAAAGGATATAAACCAGCATTTTTGCATTAATCTTCATACTCAAGTCTTATTGAAAATAACCTCTAAACTTACACTAATTTAAGAAAAAATCAAATTAATGCTATGCAAATGTCAGGCTTTAGGTTTTAATATATTTGTATTGAATAGCTTCTTAATTCTTTTGATAATTTTTTCGCATTACCAAGTATTATATCCATAAGCTTCCAGAATCGTTTTCCATGGTTTTTTTCAACCGTATGGCAAAGCTCATGAATTATAACATAATCAATCAAATAATCCGGTAAACGCAATAAATGTAAATTCAAATTAATATTGTTTACAGCAGAACAACTTCCCCAAAGGGTTTTGGCATTTTTAATATAGATTTTATTGAACTTAAAGTTGTGTTTTTCAGATAATTGTTGCGTTCTTTCGAGTAGATATTCTTTTGCCTCACTGCGAAGCGTTTTGATAATTACAGTTCTGATTATTTCCTGAACATTTGGGTTTTTAACATCAATATTTTCAGGGTATTTAACAATGATAGAGTCAGAAGTAATTCTTGTTTTTATTTTGTCATCCCGACCTTTAGAAATTAAAAGCTTTTTATATCTTGTATTAAAGCTGGTATTTTCAGTAAATATTGTTGCTTTATTCTCGATTTTTTCAATTTCGGGAAGATGACTTAATATCCATGTTTGTTTTTTTTCAACAATGTTCAATGCAAATCTATAGCTCAGGTAAAAAGGCAGATTAACCACAACACCTTTCATTGGGCGAATAGCTATGCTTACGTTTTTTGAACGTTTGTTTTTTCGGAACGTAACATTTCCAATATTATCGACATGAATAATCTTTTCAGACATTATGCAATAATAATAAAACGTATGTTAATCCAAAAATTTTGATAACTTCTGCAGTAAATTTTGGAATGTTATTGGTTTAAGAATATAATCACTATAACCTAAATCTATGATTTCATATCTCTGTTCTTCGGTAGCGTATGCTGTTTGAACAATAACCGGTATATTATAACCTTTGTTAATTAAATGTTTAAGAGCTTCATGACCAGTCATAATTGGCATGTTAATATCCATAAGAATTAAATCAAAGTCGGGATCCCTCTCAACCATATCTACTGTTTCTTTTCCATCTTTTGCCCAATAAATTTTAACTTTTGTTTTCGAAAGAAAAGAAAATAATAACTTATAATTTGTTTCTACATCTTCGGCAATTAATATCTTTTTATTACTCCAATCTATATTTTCAGCAATTTTTGGTTTTACGGGTAGTTTTTTGTCGGATTTTACTACATCGTAAGGTATTGTAAAATAGAATTTAGCACCTTTCCCTTTTTTTGATTCAACCCAAAGTTTACCACCAAGTAATTCAATAAGGCTTTTGCATAAGGCTAAACCAATACCGGTACCTCCGTATTTTCGTGTTGTTGATTCATCAACCTGACGAAAACGATCAAAAATAAAATGTATTTCACCCTCCTTTATTCCAATTCCGGTATCTTTAACAAAGCAAATTATTTCCTGTCCTTTAATGTAATAACCAAATTCTACTTTGCCTTTCTCAGTAAATTTCAAAGCATTATCCAACAAATTGGAATAAACTTGCTTTAGTCTTTTTAAGTCGGTTAAAATATATAATTCTTTATCGTCAATTTCCTTTTGCAATGTAATATCGATTTTATCAAGTTTCATGTTATTTTTATACTCAAGAAAATCGATTAATAACTCATCGAGCAACATGTTTAAATTGCTATTGGATTTACTTACAGTAAGAGTTGATGACTCGACTTTGGAAATGTCAATTATATTATCGATAATTTCCAGCAATAATTTACCACTATTTGCTAAAATTCTTAAATACTCTTTCTGATCTTCTTTAGATACATCTTTTGTATTTAATAGTGTTGAAAAACCCATAATAGCATTCAACGGAGTTCTTATTTCGTGTGATAGATTGGTTAAGAATGAAGATTTTAATCTATCCGATTCTTCAGCTTTGGTTTTAGAATCGTATAATTGTTGTTCAAACTCTTTTTGTTCTGAAATATTTCTATAAATTACATAATACCCTAATAACTGTTTATTAACACTAATAGAGGTTCCTATAATAGAAACATGAACTTTTCGTTTGTTTTTGTTTATTCGAATTGCTTCGATTTGATTAATAAAGCCCCCCTTAAATTTTTTTGTATAATTTAAAGCTTGTTCTTTTAATTCTTCAGGAACGATAAAGTCATCCAGTTCTTTATTAATAATTTCAGAATTCTCGTAACCAAATAATTTAGTAAAAGCAGCATTTATTCTTTGAACTTGTCCATCGGTATTTACAAATGCAATAGCTTCGGGTGATTCTTCAAAAAGTTTTTTGTAATGCGCTTCTTCTTCCTTATTTCGAACCTCTGATTTCTTTATTTCTGTAATCATTTTATTAGCATACTTTGCTAATATTTTAAATTCTGAGAAATTAATTTTTGATTCATCTATTAGAGTATTTTTATAAGATGCAGTTTTAAAAAACTGAATAAACAAATCAATATTGTTAGTTGCTTTTTTTGACAAGTACAGAGCAAATAAATAAAGAAGTATAAACAAAACACTAAGGAAAACAATAACTATTAAAATATCCTTTTTTATGGTTTTTTTGATTTCATCTTTTTGGACATCAAGAACCTGATTCATATCCTCAAGATATACCCCTGCACCAACCATCCAGCGCCAGGCAGTCACTCCTTTTACAAACGACATTTTATGGCTTATTTTCGAATTGGTAAGCTTCCTCCACGAGTAATAAATAAAATCACCATCAGGATTTTTTACAGCTTTTCTTTCCTCCTGAATAACTTTTATTCCGTTTGGGTCTTCCAGGTTCCAAATATTTTTCTTTTCTTCTACAATTTCACCATCCGTCAACAAGGCATCTCCATCGTAAGTATTTACAAAAATATATCCTTCATTGTTAAATCTATAATTCGAGAGCCAATCAAGCACTTCTTCTTGAACATTTGTGGTAAAATCAATATAATAATTACCTGTACCAATATACCAGTTAAATGGTTTAAAGAGTTTTACATACGATAATTTTTTGCATGCCATGCTTGTATCTGAACCAGGCCGGGTCCAATAATTTGTAACAAATCCTTCTTCTTTTGAATTGACAACATTCAATTCATCGCGAATTACATAATTACCCAAATCGTCTTGCAAATTATAAACATATTTCCCTTCATATTCAGGAGCTACAGGGAATAAAACTTCATAACCATTAAGAGAACCAATAAAGTAATAACTTTTTCCATTATCAAAACGAATTGGTCGCAAAGCATCTTTAATTAATTTTTTAATTTCATTAGCAGAAACCGTATTCTTATTTTCAGTATATATATTTGTAGCAATATTGCAGGCAATATTTACACGGTTTTTTAGTTTTTCCCTGATATTATCATCCGTTTGACTAATCTTATAATTAATGTAGCTTATGGCCCTTTCCGTTTCTTTTTTTATACTTTCTTTTTGCGACTCAAAGTATTCTTTTTGGCTTAACGAAATTTCTTTCTTAAGATTACCGGATTCCCTTTTAATTACAAAATATACAATGATAATAAACATAAAAAATATAACAAGGATTACCTGTGTCAGGAACAAATTTACAATCTTAGCTTCCTTGTTAAGAGAATTTTCGAAGAATTTAAAAAAGCTTTTTAAATATATCATTTTTGAGGATCGAAGAGTTATTTTTAGTAAGCATCTAAATTATAAAAATAATATCTTTTAAAAAAGGAAGGAATTAATATTTTTAAAATGATATGTTTTTATAAATTTGATATTTTATTTCATACAATAGTGTTTTTGCATTGTATTAATTTTTTTAATAAACAATGAGCAAATGAAAAGCAATAATTTACTTAAGATTTTACTAGCTACAGCTGTAGTTTTGATTGTTTTTGCCGTAATAGGTAAAAAAGCAGGATGGTTTGGCGGGAAAGCAGAAATTAAAGTAACAGCTGAAAATCCGGAATTAAGAACCATAACCGAAATAGTTACTGCAAGCGGAAAGATACAGCCGGAAACGGAGGTAAAAATATCACCTGATGTTTCAGGGGAAATTGTAGAATTGTACATCAATGAAGGCGATGATGTAAGTAAAGGAGATTTATTACTAAAAATAAAACCCGACATTTATTTATCAGCTGTTGACAGAGCGAGAGCTACCGTGAACTCAGCGAAAGCAAATCGGGCAAGCAGCGAAGCCTTTCTAGAGCAAATAAAAGCGAAATATACACAAACCAAAAACGCGTATGATAGAAATAAGGTTTTGTGGGAACAGGAAACAATTTCTAAGGCCGATTACGAATCAGCGTTTTCATCCTATGAAATGGTTAAAGCCGAATTAGAAGCTGCTAAAAGATCTGTTGAAAGTGCAATGTTTTCTATTGAAAGTGCCGAAGCTTCACTTTCCGAAACCGAAGAAAATTTACGAAAAACAACTATTTATGCACCTATGAGCGGAACCATTTCGATGCTTAACGTTGAAAAAGGAGAACGTGTTGTTGGAACAATGCAGATGGCAGGAACGGAAATGTTACGGATAGCAAATCTGGATCGTATGGAAGTAAAGGTTGATGTTAACGAAAACGATATTGTAAAAGTAATATTAAAGGATACAGCACTAATTGAAATAGATGCATATTTAGGAGAAACTTTTATTGGAGTTGTTACCGAGATTGCCAATTCTGCTAATGTTTCCGGAATGACCACTGATCAGGTAACAAGTTTTGTTGTAAAGGTATTGTTGCTAAAACAATCTTACAAACATTTAATTAACGATAACAACCCAAATCCGTTTCGACCTGGAATGTCTGCTTCAGTTGATATTCAGACAAATACCAAAACTAACATTTTAACAATCCCTATTCAGTGTGTTACTACCAGGGTTGATTCAATTGAAAAACTTAATGATATTGTTGTTGATACAGAAGAAGAATTAAAAGAGGTAGTTTTTATTATATCCAATGATTCGGCGATTTTACAAATAGTTAAAACAGGGATACAAGATAACAGGCGCATCGAAATCTCCGAAGGACTGACTGAAGATGACAAAGTTGTTACAGCACCTTATAGTGCTATATCAAGAAGATTAAAAAATGGCTCGATTGTTAAGATAGTAGATAAGGATGAATTATTTAAGGAAAAAAATTAAATTCATCGATTAAATATTTAAACGAATATTATATATATGGCGCTGATTCTTAATATTGAAACATCTACTCAAGTTTGTTCTGTTTGTGTTTCCCTTGATGGAGTGGTAAAAGGAATAAAGGAAAGCAATGAAGAAAAATCGCACGCAAAGCTACTAACTATCTTTATAGAGCAATTGTTAAATGATTTAAATTATAAAATTGATGATTTTGATGCAATTTCAATAAGTAAGGGGCCTGGTTCTTACACAGGATTGAGAATTGGTGTTTCAACCGCTAAAGGTTTGTGCTACGCAAAAGATCTTCCATTAATCGCCATCAATACTCTTCAGTCGATGGCAAATGGAATAATTTTAAAAGCAAATTCAAATAATATTTCTGTAGATGATATTGAGAATTCAATTCTCGTTCCTGTGATTGATGCACGTAGGATGGAGGTTTATTCTGCTTTTTTTAATTCAAAAGGAGATTTTATCAGGGATGTAAAAGCTGAAATTATTGATGAAAATTCATATCAGGATATTTTATCAAAACAAAAAATGATTTTTTTTGGTGATGGTTCAGAAAAAATCAGTGAGGTTATCAAACACGAAAATGCAATATTTATAAAGAATTTTAATCCATCATCAAAATTTATGGCAGGATTATCAGAAATTGCATTCAGGGCAAAACTATTTGAAGATATTGCTTATTTTGAGCCGTTTTATCTAAAAGATTTTATAGCAACTATTCCAAAGAAAAATATTTTTCAATAATTGTACATATTTTGTTTTAAAAATAAAAATGAAATACTCAATAAAAAAATCAGTAATACTTTTAGTACTTTTAATCATAAGCAAAAGTTTTAGCGGGTCTTCTCCTGTAAATGAAAGACCTTTTATTTCAGGAGAGAAGCTTGTTTATATAGCTTATTTTGGCTGGTTAAATGCCGGAACAGCAACTTTTAATATTTGCGATTCAGTATTTGAAAATCAGAATTTATATTATGCAGAAGCAACAGCAAAAACCATTGGGTTGGCAGATAAATTATTCGAGGTTCGTGATGTTTATGAGAGTTTTTTCAGGCCGGAAAATAATCAAACATATCTTGCAATTAGAAACATTAGTGAGGGGAAATACAGGTATTATAACGAGGTAAGGTATAACTACGAAGAAAAAAAAGTTATAAGCCAAAAATCCGGAGAACACGATGTGCCTGAAAACATTTTAGATATATTGGGCGCATTTTATTATTTCAGAGAATCAATGGTCAGTAGAATAAAAAATGTTGGTGACGAAATAATTATGGATACGTATTTTGCCGACGAAATTTTCCCGCTTAAAATGCGATATGTGGGAGATGAAAAAGTAAAAACCAAGTTGGGTAAATTTAACAGCATGAAATTTACACCGGTAGTTGAGCCCGGAAGAATTTTCGACTCCGAAGACGATGTTACTATCTGGATATCGAAAGATAAAAACTATATACCACTTAAGATTCGAATAGATTTAATTATAGGATCAATTAAATGTGATTTGATCGAATATTCGGGATTACAATACAAACTGGAACAGTTGAAATAAAAAATACTTATAAATGTCTAAAGGGCCTAAAATGTTTAGACAATCTTTTAGTTACGAAATTCCAATGATTTACACTACTTTTGTATTAAAAATAAAACTAATAAAATATGGCAAGCACATCAGATTTTAAAAATGGTTTATGTATAGAATTTAATGGTAATTTATTTACAATTGTACAGTTTCAGCATGTAAAGCCCGGTAAAGGTGCAGCTTTTGTCAGAACAAAACTTAAAAACCTGAAAACAGGAAAGGTTATCGATAACACTTTTAATGCCGGAGTAAAAGTAAATATACAACGTATTGAGCGCCGTCCTTACCAGTTCTTATATAAAGATGATATGGGTTATCATTTTATGCACAATGAGACTTTTGAACAAGTAGCATTCCAAAAAGATCTAATTAATACTCCTGATTTATTAAAAGAAGGCCAGAATGTTGAAGCTGTTTGGCATGCCGATACCGAAACCCCTTTGTATTGTGAATTGCCTCCTTTTGTTGTTTTAGAAGTTACTTATACCGAACCGGGATTAAAAGGAGATACTTCGTCAAGCACATCGCTTAAACCTGCGACACTGGAAACCAATGCTGAAATTATGGTTCCCTTATTTATTAATACGGGCGATAAGATCAAAGTAGATACAAGAGATAACTCATACGGAGAAAGAGTAAAAGAATAGATTTTCTTTTTGTTTGTAAATTTTGTACATTTATTCAGACTTGAAAATCAGAATTAAATGGATCTTACAGGAAAAGCATCGATAAACAGGTTAAAGCTTTCGACATTTAAGCTAAATACCTTGCTTACAATTACGAAGGCGATTAATGCCAATCTTTCTACAGAAGAATTACTTAAACGTTATGAGAAAATTCTTCGTGAAGACCTTAATATAGGTAAACTTCTGATTTTTAAATATGATAAAGAGTGGGATTTGATCTTAAGCTCAGGATGTTCCAAAGAAATAATTAAAAGAATTGACGTTGAGAAGGATTTACTGGAACACAAAGAAATTTCTTTTATTACAGCATCACCAAATCCGACCCTTAGAGTTTTTGATAATATTATTCCTGTTATAAATAATAATATTCCAATAGCATTTGTTTTAATTGGAGATATTGATGAAGAAAAAGAAGGAGTTAGCCCGACTATTAAGCATCTTCATTTTATTCAAACCCTTTCGAATATTATTGTTGTTGCCATTGAAAACATTCGATTATACAAAGACTCACTGGAGCAGGAAGCACTAAAGAAAGAGCTTGAAATGGCATCTAAAATGCAATCAATGCTAATTCCCGACAGGTCAACTCTTCCCAATAATGATAAAATTCTGGTTTCAACCTTTTATCATCCACACTTTGAAGTAGGTGGTGACTATTATGATTTTATTCGTTTAAATAAACATGAGGTTGCTTTTTGTATTGCTGATGTTTCAGGGAAAGGAATATCAGCAGCATTATTAATGTCAAATTTTCAGGCAAACCTGAGAGCATTATTAACAACAGACATACCACTCCCCGAGTTTGTTAAAAAACTTAACGAAAGAGTTATGGCCAGCGCTAAAGGAGAAAAGTTTATTACTCTTTTTATAGCAAAGTACAGTTACAAAACACGTATTCTCGAATATGTAAATGCCGGCCATAATCCTCCGATTTTTTACAATATGGAGAAAAAAGAGATGCTGTTCTTGCGCGACGGATGTGTTGGTATGGGGATGTTAGATGATATACCGACTTTAAAATCGGGAACTTTAAAGATTGTTGAAAAATCAAAACTTTTTTGTTATACCGATGGTTTAGTTGAATTGGTAGATGAAGATGGTGTGAGTTTTGGTACTGAACAGTTAGAAAAAAATCTGGCAAATAATAAGGATATAGATGAGAATATAAATTCAATTGTTAAACAACAAAAAATCCTTGAAGGGAGTACTGCAATTTTCGACGATATTTCGATAATTGGAATCGAATTTTATTCCTGATAATTTTGAAAAAGGAGCAGCCTTCAATTTCTTATAAAACCGCAATGCTCTCGGTATTTTCCCTGCTGCCGTGTATTTAATTTATAACATCACACTGCCGTAAGATTTCTTTTCTTCTTGTTATGACTTATAATAAAAAGAACACCCACAATAACGAATGGAATAGTTATGGCGAGAATAATACCAAGACTAATCCAAATTGAGTTGTTCATTTTATAATTATGTATAAAAATATATGGACTCAGCCCCAAACCAATTATCGTAAAAATTATACCGCCAATATATTCCCATTTCCATGCAACAACAAGCAGGGCGAGCAAAATAAAGGATGGAACAAGATGGAGAAGAAAAGCACCGATTTGTTGCCAGATGGTTAGTTCAGGTGCAAAAGCATCAGCTGCGAACAAACTGATAAAAAGAATAGCTAGAATGCAAATAATTCGAGGTAACCAATGAAATACTTTGACAGATTTTTTCATGATATATATTTAGCGTTAATAATTAAAACACTGTAAGTTACAATATAAATAACCGAATGTCAAGTGAGTGATATGTGCAATGTTAAGGGTTGATATTTTTTACTAAACGAATTTCTCATTGAAGAATTTTCTATAAACATCTCTTCCATTACTGGTAAACTCATAATATCTTGCGTCACCTATTGCAGAATTAATGGACATTGTAGAATTAACGATATAATATTCGATTAATACCTTTAGGTATGTTTTCTAATAGACCAGTAGCCCCCTTTAAAATGAACTTAGCTATTCTTTCAAAATACTCAAAAACTTTTTCATTTTCCTTTAAAGCTAAATATTTTGGATTCTGTTGTGTATTGATTTTATTCCTTAAAAATTTTTCTATTTATAAAAATAGTTCTATTTTGTATCAACTTATAAACTAATATTTATGAAATAAGCATTTATTACACAACAAAGTTTACGAATCCATTGAAGGTCGACGATAATAATTTTTTTAAATACAGGTTCACACAATATTAATTAAAAAACATTAACACATGAAATTATTAAAAACACTTTTAGCACTTGGTCTAATCATATTTACAACAGAGACTTTTGGACAGGATTTACCATCTTCTTATCAAACTATGTTTAGTGAAATTATCACAAATTTTGAGACAATTAATAGCGGAAATTCAATAAAAAAAGGCAAGAATTCCATAAGTATTATTAACAAGAATAAAATTGCGCTTCGCACTGAGCATAAAAAAAAGGTAAAAAATCTAACTTTTGTAACAAAGCTTAATGAAGAAAATAAATTATATTGGGTAGCTGCAAACCCGCTTACAATTGACATGGTAAATAAATATGAAGATTATCTTACTAAGATATTAAAATCTATGCTTGAATTATCAGAAAAAAAGTCGAAAGAATAACTCTTTGTGCTAGATTATTAGTAAGCAACTGAAAGCTTAATTTTCTATACTTTTTTTGTTCCAACCAACAAATCTGTAATTTTGATTTGACTTTCAATCTTCGTTAGCTTAACTTTGAGTTTACTTATTGTTTTACAGCAGTTTATGCTTAAAATTTATTTAAATAGAAACTTTCAACGGAGGTACCAATGATATCTTATATTTATAGTTTTTCATTACACACTTGCAAACGGCAAATAATTTTAGTTGCAATTGTTCTATTCTTTTCCCATTCAATTTTGCATGCTCAAATTCAAACAAGAGAC
>JAUWQL010000200.1 GCA_030611105.1 Bacteroidales bacterium | reverse complement strand
GCAGAACCGGAAAAAACATATTCGGTTCCGGGATTTATTTCTGTTTTACTTGAATTTGTTGACAAATTAAATTTACACGATACTGTATTTGTTGGCCATTCATTGGGAGGACATATAATTTTGGATGCTTCAGCCAGACTGCTCTCGGCAAAAGCTTTTGTTATTTTCGGAACTCCCCCGATAAATATCCCTCCGGATATGGGAAAATATTTTTTACCAAACCCTGTTTTTCCATTGGCATATAAACCGGATTTAACAAATGATGAAATAAAAAATCTTGCATCAGCATTTGTAAAAAAGAATATTGAAATCCCTGACATCATTATTAATGATATTAAAAGAACTCACAAAAAAATGCGAGCTTATCTTGGGGCATCCATGACACCGGAAAACATGACTAATGAGGTAGAAATAATTGAAAATATCGGTAAACCGATTACAATTTTTCATGGTGCAGATGATCAACTTGTAAATGGCGAATATTTTAAAGAATTGAATATACCTACTTTATGGGACAACGAAATAAAGATCATTTCCGATTCCGGGCATTGTCCGCAGTTAGAAAACCCTAAAGAATTTAATCTGAAACTAAATGCATTTTTAGATCAGATTTTTTAAAAAGCTTCAATGGAGAAAATTTCAAATAAAAGCATTAATTCATTAATTCAAGAAAATGAATTTTTAAAGAGACTAATTAAAGAAGCTCCGGTAACCATACACATTAACAAAATTGATGAAAACGGATATAATATGCCGGTTTGGGCAAATGATAAATATGAAAAACTATTAGGTTATACTTTGCACGAAAGACAAGGAGTTGGATATGCTAATAAAAAATCCGGAATTTACCATGAAGAAGACATAGAAGCAATTCGAAAAGCGATTAAGATGGGAATGGCGGACAGAACTCTTGAAGAAAGTTTAATATTTAGATTTTACAAAAAAGATGGAGAGTTGAGGTGGATTTATATTCATTCAAAAGCAATTATTTATAAAGGCGATCCCAATCATGTTTTAAGTGTAGGTTTTGATGTTACAGAAAAGATGGTGCTTAATCCCAAACAACTTGAAGTTTATACAAAGGAAATATCCCAATTAAAAAACCACATAAAAATATGTAGGTTAACAAGAACAGAAAAAGAAATAATAAAAGAACTTGCCTTGGGATTAACTACTAAGCAAATTGCAGAACAAAGAAGCAGAAGTTATGAAACAATTAATAATCATAAACGCAACATTTTCAAAAAGCTCAATTTACACAATATATCAGAACTGGTAGCTTTTGCAAAGAACACAGGATTGGATTAATAAATAAAATTACAATGGAAGCTGATGTTAAAAATGGTTTATTGAAAATCAAGAATAAAGCTGTATTCTTTGAAACCATTATTAATTCTGTCGGAGCGTCAATACACATTATAAAAATTGATAAAGAAGGGCACTCTTTACCTGTATGGATGAATGAAAAGTATCCAATTATACTGGGATATACATTAGATGAAAGGCAGAAAATTGGATTTGCTGACGTAACCAAAAATATTTACCATCCTGATGATATTGAGTTAATCAAACATGCTACCCCAAAAGTTCTTGTTGAAAGAGAGACATTTCATATAATAAATTTCCGGGGGAAAGAAAAACATGGTGATTGGCAATGGTTTTCAATATCTGCGCAGGCTATAACCATTAATAGTGATCCGGATTACATTTTGATTGTTGCTATACCGTTAAATAATATGGTATTAGAATATCAGGGATTATTAGACCGGTATTATAAAGAAATATTACAATTAAAAAATGAAATAAAACTGAATCGTTTAAGCAAGATTGAAAAAGAAATAATCACCTTCTTAGCCAAAGGCCTGACAACCAAACAAGTTTCCCAACAACGAATACGTAGTTACGATACCATCAATAATCACAAACGGAACATTTTCAAAAAGCTCAATTTACACAATATAGCCGAATTGGTAGCTTTTGCAAAGGAAACCGGATTAGATTAAAAAAACCATCAGGTATATGAAAGCTCATATAGAAAAAGGCAGATTGATAATTGATAATGAAAATGAATTTTTACGAGAAATTATTAATTCTATTAGTGCTTCAATATACATTTTGAAAGTGGATAATAATGGTAATACACTGCCTGTTTGGATGAATGCCAATTATTCAGAAATGGTAGGATATTCGTTTGATGAAAGACAGGAAATTGGGTTTGCTGATGAAACCAAGGAACTTTACCATCCGGATGATCTGGAAATCATTAGAAATGGCTGTAAAATTATAATAGAGAATAAAAAAGCTACCCATGCTGCATTATTCAGGGTAAAAAACAAAAACGGGAATTGGGTTTGGGTTTTTGTAACAGCCAGGTCAATAATAATTAACAATGATTCAAATTATCTATTATGTGTAGGAGTAGAAGTAACTAACAAGTTGGCAGAATACCAGGTGCTCTTAAATCGATATACAAAAGAAATAGCCGGTTTGAAAAATGAATTGCTTTTAAAGAATCTGACAAAAACCGAAAAAGAAATCATTATATTACTTGCCAGTGGTTTAACAACCAGGGAAATTGCTCAACAACGAATGCGAAGTTACGAAACCATAAATAATCACAAACGCAATATTTTTAAAAAACTAGACATACACAAACTTTCCGAGCTTATTACCTTTGCGCTTGAAAACGGTTTGGATTAGTAAAAATTTCATTGGTAATTTATATGGTATTATACATGAATTTATGTAAATTTGTGTACTGTTGTATATAAATTAGTACAATATAATGATAAAAAGAGCTATTCAATCACAGTTAATAATTGATTTAAAACCGGCACATGTTACCGGTTTGTTTGGTGCAAGAAGGACAGGAAAAACCATACTTATGCAGCAAATTAAAAATCAACTGGCAAATAAAAAAATTTTGATGGTTAATGGCGAAGATATGGATGTTGCAGAAATACTTGCAAGCCAAAGAAGCCAGGTACTAAAAAACCTGGTAGACGGATACGATTACTTATTTATTGATGAAGCACAAAAAGTACCGGGAATAGGTGAAAATTTAAAATTGATGGTCGATACGATTCCGGAAATAAGTATTTTTGTAACAGGCTCATCTGCATTTGATCTAAAACAGAAGGTTGGAGAACCATTAACCGGTCGTTCACGTTTTTTTAATTTATTTCCTTTTTCTTATTCTGAACTAAATGAAGATTTTTTGACAGCAAAAAAAAGTATTCACGAAAAATTAATTTATGGAACTTATCCTCAAGTATATCTTGAACAAAACCTAAATGAGAAAAGGCATCTGCTTGAAGGCATTAAAAATGGATATTTACTAAAAGATATTTT
Organism: Bacteroidales bacterium; assembly: GCA_030611105.1. Classification (GTDB taxonomy): domain Bacteria; phylum Bacteroidota; class Bacteroidia; order Bacteroidales; family UBA12077; genus UBA12077. Next base: position 1,960 of record JAUWQL010000200.1, on the reverse strand, counting down.
AGAGTTGGATAATTTAAAAGACAGTCTTTTTATTTTAAATCTGTTAAGATTAATAGCATTTCAGATAGGCAATGATATTTCATACAACGAGTTAGCCAAAAACCTGAAAACTACTGTAAAAACTGTTCAACGGTATCTTGAGATATTGGAAAAAACGTTTATTATATTCAATCTGCATGGTTTTAGTCGGAATTTACGAAAAGAATATTCAAAAACTCCACGCTATTATTTTTGGGATACAGGCATCAGAAATGCTATTATCTCGAACTTTAATGCTTTGGATATTCGCGATGACAAGGGAAAGTTATGGGAGAATTACTGTATTGCCGAACGAATTAAAAAGATAAAATATGCCGGACGATTTGTTAATTTCTATTTCTGGCGAACTTACGATCAGCAGGAAATTGATTTAATCGAAGAAGAAAACGGTCAACTTCGTGCCTACGAATTTAAATTTGGAGACAAAGAAGCACGCTTACCTAAAGCTTTTGGTAAAACATACCCTGCAGTTGGCTTTAAAACAATCAATACTTTGAATTTTATAGAATTTTTATCCGCTTAAACAATAATATCTAAAAAAATCATTTTATCCCCAAAAATGACAAGTTCTTGTCATTGACAAGCTGAAATATTGATTATAACTTGCATGTAATTTTAATTTCTTAAAAACTGCTTGCAATGAGAAAAATTGTAAAAATTCAGAGAATTCTTCAGCCCCTTTACCGGAATTCCTTTCATTGGGTATGGCAGTACCTTAAGAAATTAAAACCTGGTGGAGGGGTTTACTTCATAAGGCACAACTATATAATTAATTACAAACCATAAAACAGACTTATCATGAAAAAACAAATTTTACTTTTAACAGCTTTATGCATTTTTGCATTTATTGCAAATGCAAAAATATGTATGGTAAGTAGCAACCAAAACAGTCAGGGACAATATTCTGACCCAAAAACCCCTATTGTTGAAACACCAAAAGAGGATATTGCTTTTGTAAATAAATCCATAGGGGTGTTTACTTATTTGCAACAATTATTGTACTATAAGACAAATGCTCACTTTGAACAACCCTCTCCATTATTTTGTGAAATATTGTTTGCTTGTAAATAGATCTATTTATTCTAAACGAGAATTCATCTAAGTAACTGTCAATATGTTCAGGATGTACCCAAGAATATATTGTTCGTAACCAAGACTTAATTTGATGAATGACAATATGCATCTGAGGCATACCTTGTCCTTTGTCACTAAGACTTTGAGTAATGTTATATTCTTTCATTAAAGGACGATAACCTTTCCACTTATCTGTATCAATATTAGCATTAACAGAAATATGTTTATCAAATAATTTACTTAATGATTTAGAAGAATAATCGTTTATTTTTAAAGCATAAACTCTTTTAATATTTCCTTTTTCTGTAAGCTCAACTGAAGCAATAATTTTTTTCTTTTTTGTGTTATAGCTTCTTCCTTGTTTGCCTTCTTCTTTACCACCTACAGTAAACTCATCAACTTGAACACTTCCATTCATTGGGTACTGCTCACTGCTTTTCATAGCTTTTCGTATTTTGTGCATAAACAACCAAGCGGTCTTGCGTGTAATGCCATAACGTACAGCTATTTGCATAGCAGACATACTCTTAGTACTATTAACCATTTCAAAAGTTATAAAAAAAGCTTTTTTTAATCCAAATTTTACTTTGTGAAAGGCGGTATGTGCTGTGGGACTTTCATTATGCTTACAGTAATTACAAGTTCGTGTAAAGTTATTTCTTTTAGTAAATTTGTGATGTCCACATTTTCTGCAAACAAAACCATTTTCCCATTTAATATCAGCGAGATACTGCCTGCATAAATCATCACTTGAAAAACGTTCAGTAAATTCTATGAAGTTTTCTCCTTTAAATATTTCCATACTTATTTATTTTATAGGCAAATATAATTGTTTATATGTAAACAC
>JAUWQL010000081.1 GCA_030611105.1 Bacteroidales bacterium | reverse complement strand
TGTCCACTTGAGAACATTGTGTTAAAAACAGCCTCCTTTTTGTCTATTATACCTTAATATCAAATGACTTTATTATCTGTGTACTTCCAGAAATTAGTGCCGGGTGTATATAAACATTAGAATCATGAGGTAAATAGCATGTTCTAACTATATCACTACAACTCTTATCAACCTCATCCTTTTCTAATCCACAAAGTTGAGTTATATAAAGACTTAATCCCTCATAATATTCTTTCTGCTCAAACAGTTTAGAATCTATCAAGAAGATAGCCTTTAAACCATTTCCATTAGGAGAAAGAAAGGAAAGCAATAAACTTTCCTTACATCTAGGATCATTTTCAATCTTTTCCCTTACAGTATCAACTTCTGATAACTTATCAATATCAATTGCGATCATATCTGAATGCTGAATAATTGAGTTATTATCTCTTTTATGAAATGTGCCGGAAAAAGTAACGTTAGTGAATTTTGTTCTTTTATACTCTCTGTTTTTACCTGAATCACTAATTGTTCTTAATTCTTCTGTTATTTGCTTATAAACATCTCCTTTAATGAGTTTATAAACTTTTATCAGATCCACATCTGCATCTTTATTTATATTACTAATTGGTGGAGCAAATAATGAAAACAAAGTTTTTAGTATCTTGTCCTTCATAATTACTATTTTAGTTTAAAGACAATAATTACTAGGTGCAACTAACTCCTTCGACATGGCATCTTTAAATACTGCATAACCCTTTTCTATAAGTAATGTTGCATGTTTTTTAATATCATCGATATTTTCTGTAAATATTTTAATGATACATCCAAACTGCCAGCATATAATATGGTTGAAATCATCTCGCACTTGGAATAAATCTTCATACTCTTTATAAAGCTCATCTAGTTTCGCCTCAATGTTTTTTGTATTGAGTTTACCTTGAAATAATGTCTCCGATAATAACCCGCTTATTATTAGTCTAGCATCATTTATTAAATTAAGTTCGTCAGGAAGAGGATTCAATGTTCCAGTTATAAAGCAAGAGAAGCTCTCTTTAGAATATGGTGTTCGAGAATTAAACTGAAGCGGAATCCCAGACTCTCTGCAAATAACAATTTTTGTAGCTAATTTTCTTGCTAGCAATTCCTTCGGGACTGATGTTTTCTCAACATCAATCGTATCAATACTATTTTCAAATAATATTATAATGTTTTCCATAATATATTCTTTTAAAATGTTTAACTAATTTGAAAACAGGGGAGTCAAATTGACTCCCCTTCAATTTTGATTAGAATTCAATCTCGCCATCTTCAGAATTACTTACTCCTACTTCACCATATGGAGGAAGTTTCTTTATAACAAGCTGAGATTTTACGATATTATATCGCACTCCTGGATTAATATTTTCCACCATCCAGTCTAAGAAAGAATCTGGAGACTTATCCTCAATAGTTTCATCTTCTTTGAAAGCTTTCTTGTGGGATTCTAATTTATCAGGACTATTAACCATAGCCGTTAAAGTAGCACTTATTATTTGGTGCTTGCGAGCTCTATCTTTGCTCTCTTTTTTGTTGATTGTAATCATAATTTCAAGTTTTAAAATTTATATTAATATTGATTTAATTATTTGCTTAGGTTCTTCTATGTCTACTACAGATGATAGTTCGTAATCCGTCTTATCTTTTATAGCTTGAGATTCCCACCTATCTTCATTCTGTTGCTGATATAGAGAATCATAATATGCATCCTCTAATTGGTCAACTATTTGTTTGTCTTTATTCATTGTTATTTGTCCTTATTGTATGCTTTTCCATAAGTTTGTTTAATTGCTCCTTGGTCATATAAATTTGACGACCTATCTGTATTAATTCAAAACGATGTTGTTCTTTAAGGTTGAAAAACTTTCTTCTTGAAAATTCTAATTTCTCCAAGATCTTTTCTAGAGTAAGGAAGCTATCTAGAAACTCTTCATTATTTCTATCATGAATAGCCAAGTCAAGCTTATTAAGCTTCTCCTCGAACTCTTCCAATTTTTTAGTGAGTTCAATAAGTTGATCAGGAATTTTATTGATAGTATTTATGAAATCGCTTAAATCCATTACAAAATTGTTTGCAACAAAGATATTTTGTAACGAGCTGCTTGCCAATTTTTTGCAGCTAACCCCTTAGAGTAAATTTTGATAGATGGGGTTCACTTATTTTTTCACTACAACTGTAATTAATTGATGTGGTGTTAGATATAAACAAGAAGTGTTTTTCAAGACTACAGAAAAGTCTCTCTCATGGTCAGTCAATACTATGTTCTTATTTCTTTAAATAACCAAATATTACTATATTCTTAACTGATTTCGCTTGTTTCGATAAGAAATTTGCTTTGCTATTATAATTGATTAGTTTGTCTTCTTCTTTAGTATCAAACAAACCAAAATGAGATAATAAATAAGCAATCATTTGAAACATTGATGAATTAGGGATTTTAACCAGCTTATCCTTATTATGTAGCATCTTAATATCATTGGTAATATATTCATGCAATATATTAGCAAAACGAGCTAAAGGGATCTCTTCTCCCATAAATTTCTTTATATTTTCATACTGAAGCTTTACTTGAAAAAGTATGTTTTCTAATATCTGTCCAATATCATTTTTAGAATCGATTGTAATCGGCTCAAGTCTTAATTTTGTAGGTGCATTAATTTTTATATTACAATCCTGCAAATTACTTGTTGCAACAATCATTTCTAACATGCTTACTTTTTCTTTTAGTTTTGATATTCCTGTTATTTTTGAATAATCAGAATTTAAAAGTCCCTCGTAAAATAAAATATGCTCGTCTTTCGGAATTTCTTTATTATAGAACTCCAATACCTTAGGTGAAATATCACCTAACCTTTTTTTTCCTTTAATTTCTTCCTTAGTTATTAAAAAACGTTTATATCGTTCAAATTTCCTTTTTGCGATAAGTCCATTAGGAATCTCTTTTTTTAACAGATTTAAGCTGAACAGTATTTTTTCAAAAGATTCGTTATCTAATTCTATGTGGTAAATGTATTTAAGTTCTTCTCTTATTTTATTTGCTTCTTTTACACAAAAAGAAAAATCTGCATTGGTTAATGAATCCAATTTAAACTGAGAATTTTCTTTCAATCTTTTTATATCTGGATTTAAGGTCAGCTTATCATTCATAATCTATTCGTTTTAATCATTAAAAATATTCTCAAATGACTCCTCATTGCTGCTAGAAAGTGAACTTAAATACACCTCGGTCACCTTTAAGCTACTGTGTCCTAATGCTTTACTTATGTCATACACATCAACACCTCGATCTTTTAAAATTGATGCGAAACTATGACGACTCATATGAAAAGACAGACGTATCGGTATATCTGCTAATTTAGCAATTTCTTTTAGATACATGTTACATTGTGAGTTTCTTGATGAAATTTTTTTCACTAATTGAAATTCATCGTAATCCTTTGCTTCGGGTTTTAACAACGGAAAGACATAGCCTTCTTTATTTCCATCAGAATAGAAAGATAAAATTTGTTGAGCCTGTTTTAGAATTTTGAATTTTTTAGTTAAAGAAGTTTTATTCATCTGATATTCAAGGTGTTCGCCTTTCAGGTTATCCCATGTTAATTGGCACAAATCTCCGAAGCGGACTCCACCATTATACAGGCTAAAGCACCAAAAATTTCTACAGTGCCATATAAAAGTATTTTCCTTCAAATCTAATGCTTCTATTTTTTTGACTTGCTCTAAGGTTAACCGTTCTTTATGTGTCTTTTCATATTTAATCTTAAAATGGAAGTATGGATTTTTTTCCTGTAAAAAATATCCTTCATCGATACCTCTGTAAAGTACAGAACGTAAGATACTTAACTCTTTTCCCACAGTATTGGTTGCCAAACCTTTAGAACGCAACTCTGCTTCATATTCATGTAAAAATCCAACAGTAAAATCCTTAAACTGAAGTGGTATACTCTTGCAAAATTTCACAAGATGGTTATAAACTACTTCATAACGCTGGAATGTTCTAGCTTGCTGAGATTTATATAATAGATCAATAACCTTTTTAAAATATTCAGTAAAGGATAGTGGTTTATTATGATTATCAAACTTACCTTTTAAGTAATCACAAACGTTTGTTACTGTTGGTTCAATTTTCAATTTTTCAAGCTCGAATATTGCCTCCTCAGCATATTGAACTTTTTGCTTCAATATTGAGTTCAATTTCGCATGATTACTGCAAGAAATCCTGATCCATTTACCAAAGCGGGCTTTTGCGTTGAAATTTAATTTTGACACATAAATTCTGGTGGAGACTCTAGATTTTTCTGATCTTCCCCTAGATATACGAAGCATGATAAAATGTCTTCCATCTTTTCTAGGATTCGGGCTCAGTTCTAGGTTTATGCTAATATTAATATTTTTCATAATTGCAAATGTAAATTTCTGAACTGATGGTAACATAGATGGAACAAATTATGCATTGAATAGCAATATTTTGCACTGAAACAACATCTAGATTAGATGTATTGACGGGACTAATTGAGACCTTTCTGAAAAAGGGACAAAATAGTGCAACAGAAGTACATTTGAGTGCATCCCTTATATGCCTGGTCGGACAGCAGAAACCCAGCTAATTTAGCTGGGTTTTTTGTTTTTACTTCTTTTATAAAACAAAACACTCCAGCAATTTGTAACCCAGACTTTATTGTGCAACCATTGGAATTGAACTTGAAATACAAATTGAAATAACATCCTATTTATTAGGACATTCCGATCTTAAAACAACAAAAAAATATAGTAAGATACTTGATTACAAAAAAGAAGAATATATGAAAAAGTGGGATTTAAAATATTAATTTTTAAACAAAATCTATTCAATTATTTAATTCGCAAATAGATTAACAACCTATTTTTCAATTAAATCTGGATGCTTCTCAAGATATTTATCTCTTAAAGAAACCCCCATGACTCTAATTATTTCAGCCATTGTAATATTAATTTCATTGTATACTGGATTATTATAAACCCAATCCTTAATATCCTTGAAACCATCTCCTTCTGTTTTTTGAAATAACAATGACGATGAGTAATTCTGCACATCCAATGCAGTCTTAAGGTTTTCACCCTCCATTTCTTCAATTAAGGAAGTATAATTTCTATTTAAATATTCTTCCCCTCCTGATTCTACTAAAACATTTTTTCCCAGTTCTGTTAACGTTATAGGGCTATTGTGTTCAAACAAACCATGAGTTGCATTTCCAGAAGAATACAAATGTGTTGTAATAGATTTTAATGTCATGGTATTCTTTCGTATGTCTGTACCCATACTTTTAACCGATTTAGCAACACCTTCAAATTCTTTACTAAATCTGCCGAACTTGTATAACAGTCCACAAAGAACTAATATCACTGGTACAGCAGTCAGAACTAGCCCCCAATCAATATCGCTCCACCACTTTTCAGGTTTTGCATCATTAATTGTATTAAACAATATGAATAATATATGATTCATTTTAAACTGTTTTCTAAAAACGATTATTAAGTATTGGGTGTTGAAAGTAAATCTTATTTTGAAATATACAAAATGTTTTGCTCAAATTCAACTATTTTCATTTTTAGGTTTGCAAATATAGTATTTTTTTATTACCGTGCCTCTTCATATTTAGGTAACAATTCAATAACAATAAAGTTATACCTGTTGATTAAAAAACTGAATAATCTTTTCATAAATACAGGATTTCACAACAATATTTATAATGGTAATGCAGCATCTATATTAAATTGATATTGGACAATATCGATAAATATTAAATTATGATCCGTGTCAATCAAGACGTCTAAATATATTATTTTAATGTTGACATCCAATAAGTAAATATCATAAAGAGTAGTATAATTATGCTTACAAATAGTGCTCCGCGCGTAATTCTGTTCGATTTTCTAGTCAATTCTAATGCATCATCCGTCTTTTTCAAAGATGTTGTGATATATCTTGTGTTTTCTAAAAACTTTAATCCTTCAAGTTTGATTGCAATTGAATTGACTACATGTTTCCTTGTTTTAGGGTCAATGTGTTCATCAATCCGTATTAACTCCATTGCTCTTAATCCATGTAAACGACTAATAAATCCAGGGTCCATTAATAAACTTGGAAACAAATCTTTACATGGCACTAGTACATTAATATCTTTAGCTTTCTCGCTAATTCTATCTAAAATCTCAATAGTGTTTGGTGGTAGCTCTTTCATAGTTAGGTATTTTATTCTTAAATTTACTACTAAATTATAAAACAAACAATTATGGATATTCATGATCTAAGAAACAAACTAAAAGGATATTTAAATTCCAGTAATGGCAACTATGGTAAATATTGTAATATCATTGATGAAGAGTTATCATTAGAAGATTTAAATAACTCAATAAACTTTATGTACGAATTAAATCATAATGGAAGATTACATGAGATTTCAGAAATAAAAAATAACAATGATGGATTTTCTATAATGACAAAAGCAGGAATGCATTTTTTCAGATAATAAAATCTTGTGTCAATATTTTAAGTAGTATTTCCGGAATCTACCAATAAAAATAAAGGTGTTAGATTTAACTATTCGTAAAATACGAATAGTTAACCTGAGCGTAGCTCGCAACAATATTCTTAATGGTACTGCAGCATCTTAATTACTATCAGTGTTGTCCAATAAAAATGGCAGTCTTAAAAATTAAAAGACAGCTAAATTTCATAAATATTCTATACAAAAACATCCGAAGTTTTAAAAACTTCGGATGTTTAATTAATATAAGTTTATTTCGTATTTATTCCTTCAAATGTTGATCTAGCCAATCGAAGAAAGTACGTTGCCATAGAATTCCATTTTGCGGAGTTAATACCCAGTGATTCTCTTCAGGAAAATACAAGAATCGTGCTTTAACATCCAACAATCGTGCTGAGTTAAATGCTGCCATTCCTTGTGTATAAGGAATTCGAAAATCCTTTCCTCCATGAACAACCAAAATTGGAGTGTCCCAATTCTGAACAAATTTATCCGGTGATCCGGCATACGATTTCATTGCTGCTTTATTGCCTTTTTCCCATGGAGCACCACCTTTTTCCCATGCATCAAAAAACACTTCCTCTGTAGTTAAAAATTCCATCCCGGAATGGAAAACCCCACAATGTGCTATAAACGCTTTAAATCGTTTGTTGTGATTTCCAGCAAGCCAGTAAACAGAGAATCCTCCGAAACTTGCACCAATAGCTCCAAGTCTTTCCTCATCAATATAAGGTTCTTTTTTAAGCTCATCAATCGCAGATATAAGGTCTTTCATTGCCTGTCCACTGTTATCTTTACTAATCTGATCGGTCCACTCCTGCCCCATGGTTAAAACGCCACGACGATTGGGAGCAACAATAACATAATCGTTCGATGCCATAATTGAAAAATTCCAGCGATAACTCCAGAACTGGCTTAAAGGAGATTGCGGGCCTCCCTCGCAATATAATATCGCAGGATATTTTTTATTAGCATCGAAATGTGGTGGCAATATAATCCATGTAAGCATATCTTTACCATCGGTAGTTTTTACATACCGCTTTTCAACAGTTGGCATTGTAAGCTGATCAAGAATGTGCTTATTTTCAAAACTCAATTCTGTTTCTTCGCCGGTTTCAGGATTTACAGCATAAATTTCCTGTGGCTTTATCATAGAAACTTTTGTGCCAATTAATTGATCCCCTGCTATGGCAACAGAATGATAATCGTGCATGCCTTCAGTTATTGCTTTAATCTCACCTGTTTCCAGATCAAGTTTATGAATCTGGTGAGTTGCAAATACTCCTGCAACAAAATAAATAGACTTGCTGTCATTAGTCCATTGCATACTGAAAGGACTATGATCAAATTTTTCTGAATAATTTTTCGTTTCACCGGTAGCTAAATCAGCAATAAAAAGTCGTTGTTTGTCGGCTTCGAAACCTGCACGTTTCATACTTAACCACGCCAGTTTTGTTCCATCGGGCGAGTAAAGCGGTTGCCAGTCGTAGCCGGGCATTCCTTCAGTAAAATTCTTTGTTTCGCCACTCTCAAGATTATATAAATAAACATCTGAGTTTGTACTTAAAGAGTATTCTTTCCCTTTTAGTTTTTTACAAGTATATGCAACAGTTTTGCTATCAGGGCTCCAGGTAATTTCTTCAATTCCGCCAAAAGGCATTAATGGCGATTCATATGGTTCACCTTCCATTATATCTATTGCATTTTCAACTTTACCATTTAATAAATCGGCAACGAAAATATGTCCGTAATAACCATCTTCCCACACATCCCAATGTCGATACATAATGTCATCATATAATTTTGCATTGGATAATGGTAAATCAGGATGCATATCATGAACATTCTGATCAATTTTTATTTCGCTTGTAAACAAAATTTTCGATCCGCTTGGAGCAAGCAAAATATTAGTTACTCCTTCAGGCTCATTTGATATTTGCATTTTTTCTGATCCGTCAGAATTTATCGACCAAATTTGTAGTCCGTTCCCTTTTTCAGCAACAGCAAGGAAAAATATCTTTTGTCCATCAACAGACCAAATTGCATTGTATTCACCTCCTGCAGTTTTAGTTAATTGGAAAGGATCACCACCCTCAACAGGTAATATAAATAACTCACGATTGCTTTTATTCAATTCTTTTGAATAATAAGAAACACCATAAAGTAAAGTCTTTCCATCAGGAGAAAGCTGAACATCACCAAGTCGGCCAAAAGACCAAAGAACTTCGGGAGTCATAAGATCGGATTCAAGTTTTAGATCGGCTTTACCAATAATCGGAACTTCTTTTTTAAGCACTGAATTGTTGCATGAAACCATGCCTGTAATAATTGTTCCTGCAAGTAAAACCAGAAATAAACCTCTTAATACAAGGGCTTTAAATTGATTTAATTTCATCGTAGTAAATTTTATTTATTAAAATGAGTATTTGTGATATGAAAGTCTTGACGAAATTAACGAAAGAAGGATTAAAAGGCAAATTTGAAACTTGAAATTATTTCATCCTTTTCTTCTTCTTTTTATAATCTTTATCCAGTCTTTTAGCCCAATAGCAATTCCCTTTATTCATGGAATCGTATGGATTGCTCATTTTTAGTTCCTCCTTTTTATTTTTAGGACAGCCCAATAACAAACCAAATCCGAAACGTAAATTCAAAGTGCGTGTATCTAAAGGTTTAATAATTCCTAATACATTGTCACTTACCATATGAAATTGTAATCCGCGGCCATGCCATGCTAAACCCAGACCAACATTTTTATAAGTATTGTTTAAATACGACCAGCTTAAGCTTGCCGAAAGTTTATTCCACACAGTTGTATTTGCCGATAATGTTAACGATGAATGTAATTTGTTACGATAAATCACATTTCTATTTACAACTCCTATTCCAAGCTTCGGCCTGTATTGATACATTCCCCCCAGATAAATTTGGGTGGGTAACCATGAGTAATATTTATCATTTGTAACTGTTTGATCAAAAGAATCTACAATAGAATCGACTATCTCTGTTATTAAATCAGAATTGCCTAAATTACTGCCTTGACCTACACCGACATAATCAGCTGATCCTGATATAAGAATATTGCTTACATCCGACTTCCAACGAATAAAACCCAAATCAAGCAAACTTGCAGATAATGTTATGTCTTCACTATACTTATGAATCCAACCTAAGTCCAAAGCGAAACCTTTGTTTTTACCATTCATCAAAAAACTAACCGGATCAATTTCACCTAATTCGTAACCATTAATATTTCCATTGCTATCCTGAGTTATGGTAACAGGAAAAGAAATATTCTCAACCACATCGGCTTCAACATGCAAATCAAAAGTGTTAGGATCGGTATATAAGCTTATTTCCGATTTGCCAGAATAAATATTCGCTTTCCCAAATAACAATTTTGCCCGTAAACCCAGAATGTTATATGCATCCCAAACTTTTGAGATACCCAGCGAATATTCGCGATAATGCACTGTATGAGTTCGTAAATCATTAAACTCGGTAGTTTCACCTAAGAATTGAGTATTCCCTTTCCATGCAAGCTCTATTATGCTTCCCGGATAAGTAGCTGCTACATTAACTTTTTCAGCAATATTAAAATTAAAATAATACTCGTTCCTCCTATAACCAATTGATATTAAATTGAGATGAAGTTCCGAACTTATCAGATTTGTATTGCGAACATTTTCGTATAAACTACTCATATCAAGAGATGCTGATCCATTATTTGTAGAAAAAAGCTCGTTAAACGAAAAGGTAGAATTACTAATATTAATATGTGTCGATCCCAAAGCAGGAATAGCAACAAACCATTTACATTTTATTTGTACTGCAGGATTCAACAAATTGCTTTGAGGAACTTCGTGCATTAAATAAAAAGTGTTGTTCTGCTGAGAGAAACTTCTATTAAAACTTATTAGAAAAAATACAATAAAACCAATACAAATAATAGATTCCCGCCCCCGAAAGTTTTCGGGACGCGGGAATGACATCCTATTTGCTATTTTAAAATTTTCTTTCAATATTAGTTAATTAATTTTTAATCATTGATTATCGACATTTAAAAATTGATCCGACAAACTCATATTCAACTCGACCTGAGCTCCTAATTGTAAGTCTAAAGTATATGCGGGATAATAATCAATTAGAGTTGTGTCAAGATTCTGGGTACTTATCGCCCCTTCAATTAAAATATACTTTACCGATGCCAAATCGTTGATTTCATCCTGACCAAAAATTACATCGGACTGATTATATGCAGGATTTATTGTTTCTCCATCGCCAATAGGAGCTCCGGGGTTCATTACTAAAGGCCCGTCAAAAAACATAGAATCAACTATCAGGCTGTTAATATCCAGAAAATATACTTGCCCTGTAGCAACTGCCGGAAATCCATTATACGTATTTAACCTAAACATAATACTGATAATCTGTTCCGAGAAATCATTTAGTTCCTGCATATCAAAAGACATGGTATAGCTCAATGGAATATCAATTTCATCAACCCAAAACGGGTATCCTGTTAAGGAATCAATTAAAAGTAACAAGGTGTCAAATCCGCTGTCTTCGTTCATCCCCATTGAAGCATAACCGACAGGGAAAGAAAAGCTCGGATTCCATGTCGAATCAGGATTATCGAAATCACTTGGTGCATCTTTAATACACGAAAACGATAATACCATTATCGAAATTATAATTAAAAACCAGTAATATTTCATTTTAATAAGTTCTATTAAGAAAACCTAAGTTATGAAAATTTGTTTAATCCGAACTATAGTAAAACGATTTTTATTTTAACTTGGTATTTCAGAAATATCTTCATTAATATTTATTAATCAATGTCGTTTAGTTTAGTCAGTTTATCCAAAATGGAACACTGATGACACAGTTTTTTAAACGCAGATTAAAATGGATTAATAAGAAATCTGCGTAAATCAGCGCTGCTTGCATCAGCTTAATCCGCGTTCTATTCTTAACTAAACGACATTAATTAATTATGATTAGATAGTCTTTTTTGTTAACTTGGGTGAAAGTCAAAAGGAATATATTATGAAAAGAATGAAAACGATATCGCTCTTTCTGTGTTTATTCTTTCATTCTATAATTGCATATGCACAACCAGCATTTATCGATCATTATCCTGATACTCTAATAAAAAAACGTCTTAATACTGTAATAATAACAGGAGCCATAACTTATACAGCCGGTCTTTCATTTCTAAGTTTTATCTGGTATAAGGACCATGAACGAGTTCCATTCCATTATTATAACGATGGAAAAGGATATTTGCAAATGGATAAAGCTGGTCATGCATATGTAGCTTATCATATAAGTTATAACGCTTACTATGCTTTACGGTGGGCTGGTTTGGATAAAAAAAGAGCACTTATCTATGGAGGTCCTCTTGGGTTGGTTTTTCAAACGCCAATCGAAATTTTTGACGGGATGTACGAAGGTTATGGTTTTTCGTGGTGGGATATGGCAGCTAATGCAGTAGGATCAACAATATTCACAGTTCAGGAAGCTTTTTGGGATGAACAAATTGTATTAATGAAATTCTCCTATTCCCCAAGTGGTTATCCTAAATATCACCATATCCTGGGAGATAATGAAGTAGAGAGTTTTTTTAAAGACTATAATGGTCATACATATTGGCTATCAGCAAACCTTAAGCAAATAACTGGAATTCAAGGATTACCTGCTTGGCTAAATATCGCTGTAGGATATAGTGGAAATGGGATGATTAAAGAATTCGAAAATCCTGAATATTATCTTGGTGAACCTTTCCCCGAATTAAAAAGATATCGACAATATCTCTTTTCTCTTGATATTGATTTATCAAGAATTCATTCAAACAAGAAATGGATAACAATCATTTTAAAGCAAATTAACTTAATTAAAATCCCTTTCCCAACACTGGAAATAAACGAGGTTGATGGCATTAAATTTAGACCACTATACTTTTAACCAACATTTCCCAGTTAATTTGGCAAATAAAAAATATGAATATCCGCATATTTACCATAATGAATATGACATTTGTTGAAAATCAATCTTTATGTTAGGTAACTATACGGATAATCATTTAAAAAATGTTTGAAAGTAAGCAATACACGTAACTCCAGCTATAATACGTTTGTCACCTACTTTATATTTGTATTCCTTTAGGAAAGGGGATTACGTAAAAAATAGTCGTTTCTTGTAGCTTAACAAACCACTAAATCAAAAAAGTTTCATTAATTTTATACTCCTCATAAAATCATTAAAATTATGAAAGCTTCACGAATTACCAATGGTTTACTAATTTCTTTCGCTTTAGTAATTATATTTATTTATGGCAAAAATCTGATTATTCCTTTTGTAGTAGCACTTATCTTTTGGTTTTTGATTAAAGAAATTCGCGATGTCTTAAATAAAATTAAGTTTATCGATGAGAAAATACCTAATACTGTTTTAAATATTGTTGGCTTTGCTGTTATCTTTTTCATAATAGGAGCTGTAGTGAAAATTCTGACAGTAAATATTCAGCAATTATCAACACAATTACCTGTTTACCAAAATAATATAGCTAAAATTACAATGGCTATAAATACTACATTTAATATTGATTTGATGAGCTCAGTGAAGGAATTCCTGGGGGAATATGAATATACAAAGCTATTATCGGTTCTTTTTAGCTCGTTAAAAGATCTTTTTGGAGATGCCTTTTTAATTATTATTTATACTTTATTCCTGTTATTAGAAGAACCTTTCTTCTCGAAAAAGATAAATGCAATTTATGCTAAAAAGAATGATCAGGATGATGTAAATACAGTTTTAAAACAATTAGATAAATCTATAGGACGTTACATTTCACTTAAAACTTTAATTAGTTTGCTTACAGGGTTTTTAAGTTATTTTGCTTTACTTTTTTTAGGTTTAGATGCTCCTTTATTTTGGGCTTTTTTAATATTCCTGATGAATTATATTCCAGCCGTTGGATCGTTGATAGCAACAGCTTTCCCTGCTATGTTTGCCATGCTGCAATTTGGAGAGTTAATGCCCGGAGTTTGGGTATTAATTATTGTAGGAGCCATTCAACTCGTTGTTGGCAATTATATCGATCCAAAATTAACCGGCAGTTCTCTAAATGTCAGCCCATTAGTAGTTTTAATTGGATTGGCCTTTTGGGGTGCTATTTGGGGTATAATAGGCATGATATTAAGTGTACCCATAACCGTAACGATGATCATCATTCTTTCTGAATTCCCACATACGCAAGGTATTGCTGTTTTGCTCACAAAGGATGGCAAAATTTTTAAAAAGGGAAATTGACTTAGCAAAAATAAAAACATCATAATACAAAACTGACTTTAAACTTTTTCCTAACATTTATAATTATTTTGTTTTTACTTGACTTGACACCTTTTATGAACTAAATTAGTATAATCATATTTAATATAAAATGCATCGCCAGCCACACATACTTATTGTCGATGATGATGGATTCATTAGAGACTCTGTCAAGCGAATTGCTCAACAGCTTGGATACAAAACTACATTGGCAGAAAATGGCCGAAAAGCCCTGGAACATGCACAAGAAGAAATTTTTGATTTAATTATTTCGGATTTATATATGCCCGAAATGGATGGAAATGAATTGGTAAAGAATATTCGGACAATGCCTGAATATAAGAACATACCTTTTCTTTTTCTTTCAGGAACCAATGAACGCAAAACATGGATAAAAAATTTAACTGCCGGGGCCGATGATTTTATTACCAAACCTTATGATAAAAAAATCCTCGCTTTAAAACTTAAAAGTTACATTAAAAAACACTTTTTACGCAAAGAGCTGCTAAAAAGTAATATGGAATACAACATTAATCTTCGTGAAGGATTGATTATTTATTGTACAACAAAAGATAGCGATTTTCAATTAAAAACAGAATTACTTTATGCTAAAGTAAAAACTGTATATAATAGTAAAGAGCTTTTTGAAATTACCGGGAATTTGAAAATATGGTTATTACTAATCGATTCAAACGCAATAAGTGAATTTGATATTAACAAAATTAAACTATCATCGAATCTGGAATTTTCGATTGTATTGCTGGCAAATGATAACAATGAAATCGAAACGCAGATCGATAATGGAATCGGCAATTTTGTGTTAAAATCTTTGCCCGGAAAATTATTTTATCACCAGGTAAATGCATTAATAGCACGCGAAATTGAAGTGAAAAACAAATATGTTAATGCAATTAAGCTGGCTGTAGATAATTCACCAATTCGATTTGAAAGTAAAACAGAACAAAGTTTCGGAAATCATCAGATATCAATAATTCATGAACCATTCGAGCATATTCCGGGAGGTGATTTTTATGAAATACTATCTAATCCCGAGAATGATCTTAAAATTATTATTGTTGGTGATGTAATGGGTAAAAAATGGGGAGCCTGGTTTTTTGTAAATGCATATCTTGCTTATATCCGAAGTACTATTCGTTTTTTGTTAAACAATACTCCCTCTTCAGAATTGACGGCTTCAGGAGTTATTGAACATCTGAATAAACAAATTTCTCACGATCTGCAAATTGCCGAAGTATTTACAACACTCTCCATTATTATAATTCATAAAGAAAAACCTATTTGCATTGCCACAGCTGGCGCCATGAAACCATTAATTTATAAATATAAAGACCAAAGTATAAGCCAGTTAAATATTACAGGCATGTTATTAGGTATTTCTGATGATTCAAAATATCATCAGTTAGAACTGGAATTAGAACCCTTTGACAAGCTTCTGTTTTTTTCCGATGGCTACACCGAAACATACAACTCTAAAACTAAGGAAATGCTATCAACTGATTCGGTTATAGAAGTACTACAAAAGCTGGGCAATAATAAAAAATTAGATATTACTTTATTCGAAGAAACTTACATTAAAGATTTTAATATATCATATTTTGATGATGATCGAACAATGTTACTTATCACCAGGGAGTAATTTATACTTTTATGACTATCAGATTGATTTTCTATAATTTAAAAAAGGTGCTAAGCGACTATGTTTTATAGACTTTTCAGCAATTTAAAAATATTCAATTTATAAATAAATCTCTTCCTGTGGCAGGCAGGCGCTAAGCACCTAACTTCCAAGGATAATAACAATTTGTAAAATATGGATTAGGTATATAATCCGATAGTCATTTATATTTTTCAAGATTTATTAATATCAAATAACCCAAAACAGAGCCTATAAAATAATATGGGAAATCACTCCATGTAAAAGAATTACCTACAATAGTTTGACCAATAAAATCTGATCTTATAATATCTAAAAAAGCATTGTCTAACAACTGTACAAGCTCTAAAATACAGGTTATAACGAACACCCAGATTGCAATTTTAACCGGCTTTGATTTTGGCAAAAGAATATAAAAAACCAAACACCAGAATATTTCATAAAAAACACCTGCTAGCTTATCATTTACCCAATCGCATGCCGGCCCCGAATAAATCTTAGTATAAAATCCTGCCGGAACTAAAATCAGGAGTATTATTATAGCAATCAGAACATCCTTTTTAATATTCATATTATAAAGATAGTTATTTAACAGAATCATATTAAATAAAAAATTTGCTTAAGCTTTTTTTTGTAACTTACCTAAATCTCTATTACTAACATTTAAAAACTTATCCTTATGAAAACAAGAATTTTAATTTTAGTAACAACCATTTTTATTCTTCTTTCAATTTCAACCAATACTTTTTCTCAATGGATATTACAAAATAGCGAGACTACTTCAACACTGTATTCAGTAGATTTCTTAACTGAAAATTCCGGATGGGTTGCAGGAGGAAGTGATGTTATTAAGCTGACGCATGATGGGGGACAAAGTTGGATAAAGGCTCCAGGTCAACTTTCTCCACCATATTCAAATTGGTATAGTATATGTTTCGTAAACGAAAATGACGGTTATGTGTGTGGAAATTATTATTTTGATTCAAACTGGTGGGAGGCATGGTGGAAATTTACCACAAATGGTGGTAATACATGGACTCGTCCGTCC
>JAUWQL010000216.1 GCA_030611105.1 Bacteroidales bacterium | reverse complement strand
GATGTAAAGGTATGAATTGAAGTATTAATTATTAAATAGAGTTATTAACAATGAAACTTAAAAACTAAACTAAGTGACAACCATATTCATGAATGGTCATGGGGGAAACTTTGAACTCTGAACTGAAAACTTTAAACTATTTTATAATAACCATCGTAGCTCCATATCCATATTCCTTAAATGAAGCATCCTGATATCGTAATTTAGGATATTTCCTGTCGAGTGTTTTTAAAATTTCGTGCTTTAATCTTCCGTTTCCAATGCCATGAATAAAAACCATTCTTCTGGTTCCGGCAATAATTCCACCATCCAGGGCAGTTGTAAAACGGCTCATTTGAATATCCAGCATTTCCGTATTGGATAAATCACTATGATTATCAACTAGTTCATGGATATGCAAATCAACTTCTTCTATTTCCTGATTTTCCCCACTCTTGCTACTCTTGAATTGTTTTTTAGGTTCTGTTATTTCTTTTTCCTTAATAGCTTTTTCAATATCCGAATCTGAAATATGATCGGCCAGATTAATTTCTTCAGTGGTTAATTCATAAATAAAGGCATTTTCATTAAAAAAATCATTTTCAATAAATGTGTTTTGCTTAAAAAATCTTGTGGGTTTTACATTCCACATTTTATTAATCGGATTCAAAAGATAATAATTTCCTTTTCTGAAAAATATTAGCTGAAAGTTAATCTCTTCAAAATCGTTTAGATCTTCCCTTTTAATACTTTCCAGGATTACTTTTGTATTATCTTCTAAATTACCATAAGCAAAAAGCGATTGAAATTCATTTTCTGTTTTCGATATTGAATACAGAATTCTAAAATTACTATCATTAATTAAGTAAACATCTAAATCGGAACTCGCCATATCCTTCTGATCCTTTGGAACTAAAGCAAAGTAAACATTTGCTTTATTATCTGTATTCAAACCGTCTTCTTCCAGATCATCATCTTCTTCAACAATATTATTTTGTTGATTTGAGCTTACAACATTATTGTCAGAATTTTCTTTTTTATTATCATTAAACACATAGTCGCCTTCCACT
This sequence comes from Bacteroidales bacterium, assembly GCA_030611105.1. Taxonomy (GTDB): domain Bacteria; phylum Bacteroidota; class Bacteroidia; order Bacteroidales; family UBA12077; genus UBA12077. The sequence continues at coordinate 2,347 of JAUWQL010000216.1, read as the reverse complement.
TTTAAAAGTTCGCTCATTAAAACGGGAACTTCAAATCCATCATCATTTAATACAAGAACTATTTTCTCATCCTGAAACCGAACTATAACACCCTGTCCCACATCATTTAAAAATTTCACCTGATCACCTTTTCTGAAATTCATTCTAATTATATTTTAAATTTTTATCCCCGCAAAATTAGTTATTTTTGCACTTCGAAAAGGATAAATATGACTATAAATCCGGAAAATATAAGAATTGAAGATTATTCGTATGAATTGCCTGATGATCGAATTGCCAAATATCCTTTGGAGCAAAGAGATCAGTCGCAATTATTGGTATATAACCAGGGTGAAGTTGGTAAAGATCGATTTCTAAATATAGATCGATACTTTGATTCAGATACTACTTGTGTTTTTAATAATACAAAGGTAATTCAGGCACGATTAAAATTCTATAAAGAAACCGGAGCACGGATTGAAATATTTTGTCTGGAACCAATTGAACCTTCTGATTATATACTAGCTTTTCAGCAAACTGAAAAAATCATCTGGAAATGTATAGTTGGAAATCTAAAAAAGTGGAAAAATCAGGATTTAAAGAAGATGATTTCAATTAAGAACATTGAAATTGAACTAAAAGCTTCAAAAATTTCAGTCGAAGGTAATTCTCAAATTATTGAATTTTCATGGAATAATAACAACTATACTTTTAGCGAAATACTTGAAAATGTTGGCCTTACTCCTATACCACCTTATTTGAATCGTGAATCTGAAATTATTGACAAAGACAGATATCAGACAATTTATTCAAAACTAAAAGGCTCTGTTGCTGCACCAACTGCCGGATTGCATTTTACAGATAAGGTCTTAAATAAGCTTAAAAAAAAGCAAATTAACTTTGAAGAAGTCACGCTACATGTTGGAGCAGGAACATTTATACCTGTAAAAACAGAAACTATAAACGATCATGAGATGCACACAGAGCATTTTGTTGTTAAAAAAAATACGATAAAAAATCTTTTGAATTCTAAGAAAATTGTAGCGGTAGGAACAACATCTGTCAGGACTATTGAAAGTATGTATTGGCTGGGTATTAAATTATTACAAAATAACTATTTTGATTCTCATATTTCGCAGTGGGAAGTTTATAAATTATCAGGCAATAATAATAAAACAGATGCATTAAATACCTTACTAAATTACATGGATAACATAAATATTGAAGAACTTCATGCATCAACACAAATAATGATATTCCCTGGTTATCAATTTAAAATGGTCGATGTGTTAATAACAAATTTCCATCAGCCTAAAAGCACATTGCTTTTACTTATAGCTGCATTTATTGGAGATAACTGGAGAAATGTTTATGATTTTGCATTGAATAATAATTTTAGATTTTTAAGCTATGGAGATAGTTCCATACTAATGCCTAATTAGTATCAAGTACCGAGTATTTAATATCAAGACAATTTTTAAATTACTTACGAATAGCACTTGTGATTATTCATCCTCAATCAATTCTCAATTAACTTCTGCATTTCAAAATCAGTAATAATTCATCCTTTTAAGCTACCTTTGCTTTAACTTCTATTTATGATTGGAAATAAAATTAAATATCAAATAAATGACTGGTTACCCACAACCAAAAAAGAAGTACTTGCAAGAGGCTGGGAAAAATTGGACGTTATTCTTTTTAGTGGTGATGCCTATGTTGATCATCCATCTTTTGGTCCGTCTGTAATTGGTAGAGTTTTAGAATCACTTGGATTAAAAGTTGCAATTGTTCCTCAACCCAACTGGCAAGATGACTTGCGAGATTTTAAGAAATTGGGTAAACCACGGTTGTTTTTTGCCGTTACTGCAGGATGTATGGATTCTATGGTAAATCATTATACTGCAAATAAAAGATTGCGCTCCAACGATGCTTATACACCTGGTGGAAAAGCAGGTTTCAGACCTGATTATACAACCATAACTTATTCAAATATTTTAAAACGCCTGTTTCCTGAAGCACCAATTGTTATTGGTGGTGTTGAAGCTTCATTGCGAAGATTAACTCATTACGATTATTGGTCTGATAAGCTTAAACCAGGTATTCTTGAAGAAAGTAAAGCTGATTTGCTCATTTACGGAATGGGAGAAAAACCTTTGAGTGAACTGGTGAAATTATTGGAAAAAGGTATTTCTTTTGAATCCATAAAAACGATTCCTCAAACAGCATACACCGTCAGACTGTCTAAAAACCTAACAATTTTTGTTGATAAGTTTACATGTTCATTTTTCGTTATAAGATTGGTTTTAAGTATATTAAACCATGAAATATATACAAGGACAAAACAGAACACAAACACAGCTTTTCCCAA
>JAUWQL010000165.1 GCA_030611105.1 Bacteroidales bacterium | reverse complement strand
ATTTCTTGTTCGATATTCGACATTTGTTTTAATTTAATTCATTCTGAATAATCAGGCCCTTGTACCAGCAGGCTGGTAGATATATATACGTTAGTGCATGAAAGCTTAATATTATTGGTTAATACTTAATTTATTATAATTAAGTATCTTAATGAAGTTTAGATGCAATTAAATGAATAAACTCTTCTCGGGTTTTTGTTTCACGTAAAAATACTCCTGTAAAAGCCGATGTAGTTGTAACTGAGTTTTGTTTCTGAACACCACGCATTTGCATACACATATGTGCCGCCTCAATAACAACGGCAACGCCCAGAGGGTCAAGGGTTTCCTGAATACAATCACGAATTTGCATCGTTAATCGTTCCTGAACCTGTAATCGACGTGCGTAAGCTTCAACAACGTGTGCTATTTTACTTAATCCGGTAATATATTTGTTGGGAATGTAAGCAACATGAGCTTTGCCATAAAAAGGTATCATATGGTGTTCGCACATAGAATATATCTCAATATCTTTAACAATTACCATTTGCTTATAATCTTCTCTGAAAATTGCAGATTTTAAAATATCTTTTGGTTCAATACCATATCCTTTTGTTAAGAACTGAATTGCTTTTGCAACACGTTCCGGGGTGTCAACTAATCCTTCTCTGTCGGGATTTTCACCAATTAATTCTAAAATTGCTTTATAATGTTTGGCAAGTTTAGTTGTTTTTTCGTCATTCCACTTATCTATTCTAACGTATCCGCTATCCTCAAATGTTTTAACTCCGTTATTTACAATTTCCATAATACATTAATTTCCATAATATTCTACAAAATTATTTTCAGTTTCTTCAATTTTAACACAATGCAACTGAATGCCTAAAGCATTAATTGTTGGTTCAAGTTCTTCCCATACTCCAATTGCAAGATTCTCGGTTGTGGCCATCTTCCCTTTTAAAAAATCAACATCCAAATTCAGGTTTCTGTGATCCAGCTTAACAATAACCTGTTCCTTAATAATTTTACTTAGTCGTTTTATATTTACAACAAATCCTGTTTCAGGATTGAGTTCCCCTTTTACCGTAACATGCATAACATAATTATGTCCGTGCCAGTTCGGGTATGAACATTTATCAAAAATTTCCATATTTTTTTTATCATCCCACTCGTCTCTGAATAAACGGTGGGCTGCACTAAAACGTTCTCTGCGGGTTACATAAATCATGTTTGAATTTGCTTTTGTAAGTATAAATAAACAACAATTTTGATATAAAAGCAATATATTTGAGCTTACAAAAGTAGTAATTAATACCGAATGCTTATTATGTAACAGAGAATAATTCTCTTAACATTCTAATGCTTCGGCATTATATCATGACCTGTTATTATTGATTTATTAATGCTTGATATAACATGAACGTATTAATTGTTTCTGCTACAGAAAAAGAAATTTTTCCAACATTAAATAAAATCAAATCATTTAATCAGGATGATTTGGAAATTGATATACTAGTAACGGGAATAGGAGCTGTTTTTACAACATATTTATTAACCCGTAAACTTTCAGAAAAAGAATATGATTTGGTAATTAATGCAGGAATTGCCGGTAGTTTTAATCCTGATTTAAATGTTGGCGATACAGTTTATGTACAATCAGATCGATTTGCTGATTTAGGTTTTGAGGATAAGGATAAATTTCATACTGTTTTTGAAAAAGGATTTATATCTAAAAATCAGTTTCCTTTTAAAAATGCTTTATTGGAAAATCCTTATGAATTTAATTTTGATTTAAAAAAGGTTTCTGCCATTACTGTAAATACAACACACGGATGTAAAAAAAGCATTGATTTGTTTAAAAACAAATTTAATGCGGAGATTGAAACAATGGAAGGTGCAGCATTCTTTTATGTTTGTTTAAACGAAGGAATTAAATTTTTACAGATAAGAACTATTTCAAATTATGTTGAGGAAAGAAATGAAGCTAACTGGAATATTTCTTTAGCTATTAAACATCTTAATCAACAACTTTTGGAAATAATTAATGTTTTAGATAAAGAGAATTCCGTATAATTATGAATAAAATTTCACTTGGTTTTTCAACCTGCCCTAACGATACGTTCATTTTTGATGCCATGGTTCATCATAAAATTGATACTGAAGGATTAGAATTTGATGTTTTCTTAGGCGATGTGGAAGAATTGAATAATAAGGCTTTAAATAGTGAGCTGGATGTAACAAAAATCAGTTATCATGCATTTTCAAAAATAGCTGACAATTATTTATTATTAGACTCGGGGAGTGCTCTGGGGTATAAAAACGGGCCATTATTAATAAGTAAACATAAGATTTATCCTGATGAAATAAATGATATTAAAATTGCAATTCCAGGTTTGAATACTACCGCTAATTTGTTGTTTAGTATTGCTTTCCCAAATGCTAAAAATAAAAAGGAATATCTTTTTTCAGATATTGAAGATGTAGTAATGAGCAATGAAGTTGATGCCGGATTAATTATTCATGAAAACAGGTTTACTTATGAAAAGAAAGGTTTGAAAAAGATAATTGACCTGGGTGAATATTGGGAAAAAGAAACTGGTTTGCCTATACCTTTAGGCGGAATTGCTGTAACCCGAAATTTAAATCATGATCTTCAATTAAAATTAAACAGAGTTTTAAAACGGAGTGTAGAGTTTGCATTTGAAAATCCAAAATCGGCATATCCTTATATTAAACAGCATGCACAGGAAATGGATGAAGAAGTAATGTACAAACACATTGAATTATACGTAAATGATTTTACGAAAGATTTGGGTAAAGATGGGAGAAAGGCCATAGAAGTATTATACGAAAAGGCAGTTGAGATGGGCGTTTTACCTGAAATGAAGAGAAATATTTTCTTAATGTAGATATTTTATCTTGATACTCGATACTCACATCTTGTATCTTTTTCTGGTCTAACGACAATAAAATTTTATATTTTTACATCATTATTAGCAAATAGTTTAAATATTACGAAAATGATTATAGTTACCGGAGCAGCAGGTTTTATTGGCAGTAATATGGTAAGCAAGCTCAATAGTGAAGGTTTTAAAGATATTGTTGTTGTTGATGATTTTTCGCATACTGATAAAAATAAGAATCTTGAAGGGAAGATCTTTTCTCATAAAGTGCATCGTGATGATTTTATAGATTGGTTAGATGAAAATCAGCGTTTTGTGCAGTTTGTATTTCACATGGGTGCCAGATCTGCCACAACAGGATTTCCAAAAGAGATTTATGATGTTCTTAACCTTAATTATTCAAAAGCAGTCTGGGGAAAATGTGTTAAATATGGCTTGCCGTTGGTTTATGCATCATCTGCAGCCACTTATGGATTAGGAGAGTTCGGATACGAAGATAATCATGAAATTGTTGAGAAATTAAAACCCCTTAATTTGTACGGCGAATCAAAAAACAATTTTGATAAGTGGGCTTTAGCGCAAGAAAAGAAACCTTATTTCTGGGCCGGATTAAAATTCTTTAATGTATATGGTCCTAATGAATATCATAAAGGACGTATGGCATCTGTAGTTTTGCATGCGTTTAATCAAATTCAGAAAACAGGGGGGATGAAGCTGTTTAAGTCTCACAATCCTGATTTCCCTGATGGAGGACAAACTCGCGATTTTGTTTATGTAAAAGATTTAAGTGATATCATGTTCTTTTTAATGAATCACAGAAAAAATTCCGGACTTTATAATGTGGGAACAGGGAAGGGGCGAACTTTTCTTGATTTAACAAAGAATACTTTTAATGGAATGGATATTGATGAAAATATTGAATTTATTGATACACCGTTAGACATCCGTGACAAATACCAGTATTTTACCGAAGCTAATATGAGCAAACTTCGTTCAATTGGTTATGACAATCCATTTACAAGTTTGGAAGATGGAGTTGAAGATTATGTAAAGAATTATTTGATTGATCATAATTATAATTAAAAGAATAGTTTGTCATTCCCGCAAAAGCGGGAATCTATTAACTTGAGATTCCTGATCTTCGTTTCACTTCGTCAGGAATGACAATAACCATGTATGTTACATTTTTTCTAATTCGTATTGATAAAAAATATTGAAATACTCTTAAGCTATATTAAATTCTTTTGAAAATTGATTTAGGCGCAAATACACTTAAAGTGATAAGTCTTGCAATCATAAAAATCATAAATGCTGCCCACAAACCATGATTATAAAAATAGTGGTGCAAAATAAAATATGAAGGAATAAAAACTAAAAAGGTGGAAATTAGCATAGCATTTCGCATACTTGCTGATGCTGTTACTCCTATAAAAATCCCATCCCAGATAAAAGCACCAAAAGTTACTACAGGAATTAAATAAATCCAGAATAAGTATGGTTGTATATTTTGAATTACCTCGACGTTATCAGTTAAAATTTTTAAAAGTAAATTATCTCCAAAGTAGTAAGCAACGGTAAAGATGCTTGCCATTAACAGTCCCCAATAGAACAGGAGCTTAGATACTTTTATCAGGTTTGTTTTATCTCTGGCTCCAAAATATTTCCCCGCTAAAGCTTCACCTGCAAATGCAAATCCATCAACAACGTGTGCGTAAATCATAAAAAACTGGAGTAATAAAGTATTTACTGCCAGCAAAGTATCTCCGTATTTAGCTGATTTTGCTGTAAAGAACGATAAAGCAAATACCAAACTGATGGTTCGTATAAATATATCTTTGTTTACATTAAAAAACTTTTTAAGCGCATTTACCTGAAGAATTTCTTTGAAGATTAGATACTGTTTTAATCTTTTCGAATTCTTTGATAAGAATATTAATCCTACAATTAACCCTAAATATTGTGCCAAAACAGTTCCGAGTGCAACTCCATCCGATTTCATTCCGAATACTTTAATGAATAAAACATTGAACCCAACATTTAACAGATTAACAGTAATAGCAATAATCATCGGTATTTTTGCATTTTGCATTCCGATATACCAGCCAGATATTGAATAAAGAGCTATTGTGGCAGGAGCAGCCCATATTCGGATATAAAAATATTGTCGGGCAAAAAATTCTACTTCATCACTACCATTAATAATAAAGAAACTTAATAAATCGATAGGTTTTTGAATGATTAGTAAAAACACTGCACCTATAAATCCTACAAGAAGAGCTCTGTAAAGAATATAAAAACTTTCCCGAAAATCTTTTTTACCATACGATTGTGCAGCGAAACCACCGGTTCCCATTCTCAAAAAACTAAATCCCCAGTAAATGAAATTAAAAATCATGCTACCCAAAGCAATTGCACCAATGTAAACTTTTGAATCAAGATGCCCGACCAAAGCCAAATCAACAATTCCAAGTAAGGGAACAGTAATGTTACTAATGATATTCGGGATGGCGATATTTAAAATTCATCTGTTCAAATTCAATTTTTTTGTAAAGCGAAAGTAAAATTTAAAAAAATGGTAAACAATTGGAATTGATCTTTGTTATAAAGTTAAATTAATTAGAATCAATCTAAATAAATAATATTTATTAATAAAAACTTATAAAATTATGGCTTTTGAATTACCAAAATTACCGTATGCATATGATGCACTTGAACCAGTTATATCTAAACAAACTCTCGAATTTCATCACGATAAACATCATGCTGCTTATGTAAATAATTTAAACAAATTAATTGCAGGAACTGAATTTGAAAATGCTGATTTGCTTACAATTATTAATAAAGCTGATGGTGGGATTTTTAATAATGCTGCTCAGGTTTGGAATCACACTTTTTACTTTGATCAGTTTGGAAAAGGGAAAGCTGATAAGCCAACAGATAAATTGTTAAATGCAATAAATACAAGTTTTGGATCTTTTGATGAGTTTAAAGAAAAATTTACTAATGCTGCAAAAACACTTTTTGGATCGGGCTGGGCATGGCTTGTTAAAAAACAAAATGGGAGTTTAGATATTATCCAAACTTCAAATGCAGCAAATCCATTAACCGATGGTTTAATTCCTATTTTAACTTGCGATGTTTGGGAACATGCCTATTATTTGGATTATCAAAATAAACGTCCTGATTATGTTGGGAATTTTTGGAGCATAATTGATTGGGGTCAGGTTGCTAAGCGTTTCGTTTAGTTGTCTGCCTGACCTTTCAGTCCGGTAAATGGGCGACAGTAAGGGCAGACAGGTTTAATTGTAATTTAGGGTTCGAAAGGCCGGGGAATTTTTCTCCGGCTTTTTTTAGTTTGCAAGTGTGGTAGTTATTAAATTGTGTCACTAATATTTTATGATATTTTTTTCTTTATGCAAGGCAAAATTTGCAAGCATAGCCTTAGCTACGGTTAATAATTTTAACGCAGCAGAAAGGGAAAAAGGACGTGAAATAGGTAATGGAATTTAGTAATTGCCACACTAGGATTCATTTTCTTGCTATTAATCGTTAAATTTGTATAGCAATTAAACGTTAAACCTTAAAATATAAAATTATGCCTTTTGAATTACCTGAATTACCGTATGCATACAATGCACTTGAACCTGTAATATCTAAACAAACTCTCGAATTCCATCACGATAAGCACCATGCAGCTTATGTTAATAATTTAAACAAATTAATTGTAGGAACTGAATTTGAAAATGCCGATTTGCTTACAATTATAAGCAAGGCTGATGGTGGGATTTTTAATAATGCTGCCCAGGTTTGGAATCATACATTTTATTTTGATCAGTTTGGGAAAGATAAAATTGAAAAACTGAGGGGGCAATTATTAGTGGCAATTAATTCCAGTTTTGGTTCTTTCGATGAGTTTAAAGAGAAATTCTCTACAGCAGCAAAAACTCTTTTTGGATCAGGTTGGGTTTGGTTAGTTAAGAAACCAAACGGGAGTTTAGATATTATCCAAACTTCAAATGCAGCAAATCCATTAACCGATGGTTTAATTCCAATTTTAACCTGTGATGTTTGGGAACATGCCTATTATCTTGATTATCAAAACAAACGTCCTGGCTACGTTGGTGACTTTTGGAGCATAATTGACTGGGAAATTATTTCGGGTCGATACTAATTGATATTTTGTCCTGTCAAGGACTATAGTATGGCAGAGATTATGAATATTGACAAAGAATGAGTCCTGTATGGACGATAGAAAACTATCGCAGCCACGCTGCTTTTAAATTATTTATGGTAATTTTCTACCATAGTATTATTGCTACGCAATTGTTTTTAATACTGATTAGTTACAAAAATTATTGTAATTCAATAAGTCTAATATTTATGAATAATAGTAGAACCAATTCAATATATAAATTATGAGCTCTTTAAAAGGAACACGTACAGAACAAAACCTGCTTAAATCATTTGCAGGTGAATCGCAGGCAAAAAACAGATATGAGTTTTTTGCAAAACAAGCAAAGAAAGAAGGCTATGAGCAGATAATGGAATTCTTTATGGAGACTGCTGCACAGGAACAGCAACATGCAAAAACATTTTTCAAATTCCTTGAAGGAGGAATGGTGGAAATTACTGCTTCTTATCCCGCTGGTGTTATTGGTACAACAGCAGAGAATTTAAAAGCTGCAGCTGAGGGTGAAAACGAAGAATGGACAGAACTTTATCCTGAATTTGCAAGAATAGCGGAAGAGGAAGGATTTAAAAAAATAGCAATGGCATATAAACTAATTGCTAAAGTGGAAGCCGAACATGAAAAAAGATATTTAAAGCTTCTTGAAAATGTTGAAACCGGAAAAGTTTTTGCACGCGAGGAAAAAGTGCGTTGGACTTGCCGTAAGTGCGGACATGTTCACGAAGGTACTAAAGCTTTAAAGAATTGTCCTGTTTGTGGACATCCTGAAGCATATTTCGAAATCGAGAAAACAAATTATTAAGATATAGACGATAAAATTATAAAAAAGGCTGTTCAAAAACAGTAGACTGTCATTGCGAGTGAGCCCCGATAGTTATCGGGGGAGCGAAGCAATGACTTGATTCAAAAATATTAAAGATTGCTTCACTTTGTT